>JAYWGO010000001.1:0-8924 GCA_043778205.1 Polaromonas sp.
GAAAAAGGCGCGTCGTACTACCAAACGGGCAAATACTTAGGCTACCTGCGCGTGATTTTGGAAGATTTTGCAGCAAGGCCACACTCAAGCGGCGCAAACGTACAAATGCTGAGAAAGCAATCTTAAAAAGCCCCGAACTAAACAACCTGCAGTGCCTGCAAAAAGCTGCGGCTCCACCAATGCACGTCAAACCTCACAATATCGGCCAACAGCTGCTGGTGGCGCTCTTGGCGCTCGGGCAGCGGCATGTGCAGTGCGCGCTGTATGGCCTGGGCTGTGCCGTGGGTGTCGTAGGGGTTGACCAGCAACGCTTGGGTCAGCTGCTCTGCCGCGCCGGCAAAGCGTGACAGTACCAGCACGCCGGGGTCTGCTGCGTCTTGGGCCACGATGAATTCTTTGGCCACCAGGTTCATGCCGTCGCGCAGCGGGGTGACCAGCCCTACGCGGGCCGCGCGGCACAGGCCGGGCAGGCGCTTGCGGGCTACCGTGCGGTGAATGTAGCGCACGGGTATCCAGTCTAGGGTGCCAAAGTCGCCATTAATGGCACCGCACAGGCCCTCTAGCTCGCGGCGAATGTCTGCGTAGGTGCCCAGCGTCTCACGGCTGGGCGAGGCTATTTGTACCAGCGTGGCGTGGTGCAAATTCTCTGGGTACTGCTCTAGCAGCATGCGAAATGCGCGAATGCGGTGGGCGATACCTTTGGAATAGTCCAGCCGGTCAATGCCGATCAGCACACGGCGCCGGGCGTACTGCTCTTGCATGGTGGTGTAGCTGTCGATGGCTTCTTTGGTTTCGGCCAAGCGGGCAAACTCTGCGGCATCTAGCCCTATGGGAAAGGCCTGCGCATGCACGGTGCGGCTGTGCAGGCTAAAGTGCTGCGCGTCTGCGCTGGGCAAGGCAGATGCGCGAATGGCGCTGGTGGGTGGGGTTGCCTCCTGCGCACCCAGCTCTTGCTGCACGTACAGCGAAAAATTCAGCACATCAGCTTGGCTTTGAAAACCCAGCACATCGTAGGCAAACAGCTGCTGCATCAGCCACTGGTGCTGCGGAATAGCGCTAAGGACGACGGGGGGCGGCAAGGGGATGTGCAAGAAAAACCCCATGCGCAGGGTGCAGCCCAGCGCGCGCAGCTCTGCGGCCAGGGGAATCAGGTGGTAGTCATGAATCCACACCACGTCACCTGGCTGCAGCAGGGGCAGCAGCTTACGGGCAAAAAGGCGGTTGACGTGGCGGTAGCCTTCAAAAAAGGCGGCGTTAAAGTCGGCCAAATCAAGCCGGTTTAAAAACACCGGCCACAGCACGGCGTTGCTGTAGCCCAGGTAGTAGGTGTCGTGTGCTTGGCTGCTTAAATCGAAGGTGGCCAACTGCACTTTGCCGGTGCGCTGGATGTGCACAGGGGCATCATTAGCGTCGGGCGCACCAGAGACTTTGCCGCTCCAGCCCAGCCACAGCCCACCGGTGGCTTCTAGGGCCTGGCCTACCGCTACTGCCAAGCCGCCAGCGGCGCTTTTGCGCGGGTCGGCTACCCGGTTTGACACCACCACCACACGGGGCGTGCTCACATCAGGGTGCCGCCCGTGGGTCTACCGGCTCTGCCCCTATTTGGGCCAGCCATGCGTGCACTTGCACGGGGCTGTCAAGGTGGGCCTGGGCAGCGCTAGGGCCTGCGCCAACCTTGATGCCATAGCCACCGGCTTGCTGCGCGGCGACAAAGCCGTCTTCATCGGCAGCGTCGTCCCCCACAAAAACCGGGGTACGGCCCGCAAAGGCCGCCTCCTGCATATAGCTGTGCACCGCGCGGCCTTTGTCTACCGCGCTGGGCCGCAGCTCTAGGCCGTACTGGCCGCGCACCAGCGCCCATGCGGGCGTGCGGTCCAAGAGCGGTGCCAGCGCGTCCCAGCACTGGTCGGCCAGTGCGGGAGCGCTGCGGTAGTGCAGCGCAAAACCAGCGGCTTTGGGCTCTAGGTGCAAAGCGCTGTGCTGGTCGGCCAGCAAGCCCGCTGCACGCAGCAAAAATGCATGCTGGGCGCTAGCCAGGCTCAGGTCGGTGTGCTGCAGCTGGCCGCTGGTGCAGCGCCGCTGTGCCCCGTGCTGGCCTGCTACAGGCAGCACCAAAGGGCTTAAAAAATTGTCGATCTCTGCAATCGAGCGGCCCGTCACAATGGCCAAAGCACCGCCTAGCATACGCTGCACATTCAATAGCAGCTGGGGCATGCCAGCAATAAGCTGTACCGCACTGGGCTGGGGCGCTATGGCGGCCAAGGTGCCGTCAAAATCTAAAAACAATGCATGCTGTTGGGTGCTAAATGGAGGTGGCTGCATGCTGGTGGGCACGGCCGTGGGTGCCGCGCAGTAGGTGGGTTAAAGGCTTGCATCTGCTGTAAAAGCAGGCCAGCAAGGGCTTAACTTAAAGTCATAGCTGCGTAGCGCATCGGGCAACAGACAAGGCTGCTGCCCAATGGCTAAGGTCTACTTTTAAGGCAGAAGGTAAATGGCCCGCTGCTTATTGCTTGGTGGCTTTTTCAAATTCGGCCTTGGACACCATTTTGTCCGCATCAGCATCAATTTGCTCAAAACGTGCCACCAAGCCTGGCACCCCTTCGGCCTCCATTTTGTCCAGCTTGCCGTCTTTGTTCACATCGGCCTTGGTGAAGGCGGCCATCATTTCTTTGGATGTCATGGGCTTGTCGGTAGGCGCTGGTGTGGCTGCAGCAGGCTTTTCAGCTGCCGGAGCACCACCCATAGCAGGGGCAGTAGATTGCGCCCAAGCAGCGCTAGTAGCAAGCAAAGAAATGGCAGCGCCAGCAATCAAAGTACGTGATTTAAAAGTCATTAGAAGAACTCCTGTTCAAGTTGAAAGAGTCTCTATTGAACCGCAGCTTGTGCGCTGCGCCTAGGCCTTTTGCTTGCTGTTGCCTGCGACACATTTTGCTTGCGTCAGGTACATTTTCAAACCTGGTGCAACAGGGCTGGCGGTAAGAAGATTCCAGCACCTGGCAGTGCAGCCAGTGGCAACCTAGCTGCCAAAATGGCATGAGTTACACTGATTTACATTGCAGACGCGATACCTTTACATTAGAAAACATAACATGTATTGCATATAAAGTAGTAGGTACCTTAATGCACTTGTTTCGTCTAATTTTAAAAAACTCTCGCACGGCAGCTCTGCCAAACACTACCTGCCGCCGCTGGACTGCAGGCCTACCAGCGCTGGTGTTGGTATTATCCATTGCGGCCTGCGGCGGTGGCGCAAGTAGCGGCGAAGATGCGCCGACTGCATCTACCGCAACAGTCGGCGTTGGCAGCCAACCCACCAGTAACCCATCTACCGTTCTCACACCCACCGGTAGCCCACCCACCGGTAGCCCACCCACCGGTAGTACACCCACCGGTAGTACACCTACTGGTAGTACACCCACCGGTAGTACAAGCAGCACAGCCACAATTGCCACCATAGCGTTACCCATCGAGGTCCTTGGGCCTAGCGGCACATCCAAATCGGTCAGCTTCAATCTGCAAAGCGCACAGGGCGTTACCGAGATTTACCTGCGCTGCTACGCCTGCGGCTATGACGACCGCACGCTGGACGCAGACCCTGCCAAAGTCAAAGCCACGTTGCGCATCAACGGTGGCCCACCCATTGCGCTCAAAAGCTACACCGGAGGTGACGCGGCAGTTGGCAACTCCGCCGTCAAAGTCATGTCGCCCGAGAAGGAATACGGTGGCATCGGTGGTGGCTTTCGCACCGTGCGGCTCACCGTTCCCGCTACTGGGCTTAAGGCAGGCACCAACACCCTCACCTTTGAGCACACCACGCCAGATGCCCGCAGCATCGGCTTTCGCATCATTGACCTTACAGTGCTGCAAGGCGCGGTAGATGCTATCCCCAAAGCACAGCGCCAGTTGGTAGATCCCTCGCTGTGGAAACCCGCGCTGCCAGCAGCCGACATAGCCATTGGCAAAGCGCTGTGGTCTAAGCGCGATAGCTTGTACGACGCGCATGTGGACTCCTTGGACGGCACGATGAAGGGCGGCAATATCACCGGAAACATCAAAGCCTCGTGCGCTGAGTGCCACGCCAGCAGTGGGCGTGACCTGAAGTATTTCAACTTCTCAGATGAGTCAATCACCCAGCGCTCCAAGTTCCACGGCCTGTCCGACTTGCAAGGCAAACAGATTGCATCCTACATCCGCTCCTTGGCTAACGTAACCGCCCCTGCAGGCGCGTGGCCATGGAACCCGCCTTACCAGCCTGGCCCCGGCATGGATGCCAAACCCGTCACCGCATGGGCAGCGGGCGCAGGCGTAGACGCAGTGCTGGCCAAAGACGCAGACATGCTGCCCTACCTCTTCCCCGGTAGCCGCACCGATGCTGCCGCTGTGACCAAGGTGGTAGACCGCTACAGCACGCTTAACATGCGCGAGCTGCCCATCGCCCTGCAGCTACCCGACTGGAACACGTGGCTGCCGCGACTGCACCCCATAGATGCCTTTAACAGCAACGTGGCTGAGGTGCGCACCGACGAGAAAGGCCAGCAGGTGTACGCCAAGCCCTTCTTTGAAGTAATGTACGACACCGCCGCCGCTGCCCCCAGCAGCGCCGCTTTAGACACGATGTTTAACCGCACCACGGACTGGTTTCGCCGAGGTGCCACGTGCTTTACGCAGTCAATAGCGCAGGGCCCCGACCTTCGCTCCATCGACGGCATAGTATCAACCAAGGGCCTGGCACTGGCAGGCGCACCATCGTTTGCCGGGCGGCAGTGCACAGACTACCGAATCGACGAACCACAGATGTGGGCCGTAGAGGCAGCCAAAACAGGCTTGTCTGCGTGGTTGGCTGTCAAGCAGTGGGAGCTTGTGCAAAGCAATAGCCTGGAAGAAGACTCCAAACGCATTGGCACCAATGTGTGCTCTGGTGGCCGCTGCATTAACGCCAGCGAGGCGCGCGGCTGGGGCACGACCAACCAAAACATCTTCCAGCGCGCGGCCCATTACACGGGCTTTAACAGCAGACGTTTTCGTGACCAAGACAAAAAGGTATCCACTTATGGCAACACCGCTTGGTACCACCTGCAGCTGGTGCTCAACGGCGGCTACCGCCAGTCGCAGCCCGCGCATTTTCCTTATGTGCAGTTATGGATCGAAGATTTGCAGATAGCGTCAGACCTGTCTCAGTCCTACCGATACTGGGCCACGCAAATCAAAATGCGGCAGCTGCAAACCAACGGTAACTACGGCATTGAAAACGGCCTGGATCTGCGCACAGCACAGCCCTTCTTTTTGTACAGCGATTTTGGCCGCACCAGAAGCGTAGTGCGCCGTGGTGTAGGCCCAGAGCTGTGGAAGAACTTGGTAGACGCCCAACTGCGTGATTTTTTGGCCGACGCAGCCAACGCGACTCCCGCAGACTGGGCAGCAGCCAGCGGCAACAGCGAAGTGCAGGCCCCCACCAGCACCGTATTTGCCCCGTGTGACGCCAAATGCTTTACGACACCGGGTGCAGATAACAACCCCTTCAAACCCGATGCCATGCAAGGCCAAAACACCTTCCGCGTGATCGGTAAAATGCGCACCGAAGTGGGCGTAGACCCCGTCGTACTCAACAGCCTGATTAACTGGGGTGCCATGATGTGGCCGCTGGGGGATTGGGATTCAGTGCGGTAGTGGTCTAATGCAGAGTGAGTCCATGTATGCTCATTATTCAATAGCTGCTTGTGCAGTATTTCCTTGGGCGGTTGGGCTATTTACTATTAATATGTTGAATGCGTTACTTAAAGGCTAGCAGGCTGTAATTTTTGCAGCAAATAGTGCATTTACAACATCAAGGTGCGGTGCCTGCTTCTTGCAAGCGCTGGTACTTTTGCCATAAAGTATCGCGCGATTCGATGAACTGGGGGTGGATGGGGATGCAGGCCACGGGGCACACCTGCACGCACTGGGGCTCGTCAAAATGGCCTACGCATTCGGTACATTTGTGCGGGTCAATCTCGTAGATCTCTTTGCCCAAATAAATGGCTGCGTTGGGGCACTCGGGCTCGCACACGTCGCAGTTAATGCATTCGTCGGTGATCAGCAGGGCCATGGTGTGTTCAAGCCTGCAGCTTGGGCCGGTGCGCGGCCTCTAGCGCCAACGCTACGTGCGGGCTGACCATGCTGGCCACATTGCCGTGCAGTTTGCTGATCTCGCGCACCAGGGTGCTGCTAATGCACTGCACATCGGCTGTGGGCAGCAAAAAGATGGTTTCTACAGTGGGGCGCAGTTTGCGGTTCATGGCGGCCATTTGGGCTTCGTAGTCAAAGTCGGCCATGTTGCGCACTCCGCGCACCACAGCGCAGGCTTGCTGCTGGGCGCAAAAGTCCATAATCAGGCCGTCAAACGCCTGCACGCGCACATTAGGCAGGCTGTGCAGCGCGGCTTGCGCCATGCCGATGCGCTGGTCCAGGCTAAAAAGCGTCTTTTTATGGTGCGCCACGGCCACAGCCACCACCAAAGTGTCAAACAGGCCCGCTGCGCGGCCGATAACGTCGTGGTGGCCCAAGGTAATGGGGTCGAAAGTGCCAGAATAAACTGCGGTGCGTTGCATAGATGCGATGATACTCTGCGCGGTAGATTTAGCAGGCGGGTTCAGGCTGACGGGTTCAAGCCGAAGAATCGCCCAAAAGCGATTTAAGCCCCACGCCCACCAAAAACGTCTCTGAGGACTTGTCGCGGCTGGACTTGGGTTTAAACGGTTTTACTACTTTAAAGGTTTGCCTGAACAGCTTGACCATCGGGTCATAGGCTCCGCCGTGGAACAGCTTGACCACCAGCGCGCCCTCGGGCTTGAGCTGTTTTTGCGAAAAGTCTATCGCCAGCTCGATCAAGCCGATGATGCGGGCGGCATCGGCCGAGGCAATGCCCGACAGGTTGGGCGCAATGTCGCTGACCACCACGTCTACCACGCGGGGGCGGGTTGCGGCTGTAGACACTGTGAACGTGGCTGCCGTGGCTTTTACAGACGCAGCATCAGAAGCCTTAGCAGAATCCGTCGCCGTAGCCTTTGCAGCAGTCTTTTTACCAATCAAATGACCCTCTGACCCAAGGAAATGCTGCACGAGCAGCTCTATTTTTGATAGTAACTCGTCTAGCGTCGCTTGCTCTGTAAAGTCGCCCAAAATAAACTCTACGCCTTCGATAGGGTCCATAGGCAAAATGTCAAGCGCGATGATCGTGCCGTTCAGCGCACCTACCGCCGCACCGGTGGGCGAGAGGCGGCGGCGCACATACTGGCTCCACGCACCGGGGGTGCTGCCCAGGTCTACCACCACGTGGCCGGGTTTGATGAGCTTGAAGGCTTCGTCAATTTCCTTGAGCTTGTAAGCCGCGCGGGCACGGTAGCCGTCGATTTTGGCCTGCTTGACGTAAGGGTCATTCACATGGTCGTTAAGCCATGATTTATTGACCTTTTTGGATTGGGTTTTGATTTTCATAAATTTGTGGGAAAGACCAAAACGGTACCCCCCATTTTGCGCTGTCCCCAGCCGATTAGAGGATGTTTCTTTGCGCTATAAGCACATTAAAGGCGATAATTGTCCCATGACCAGAATAGACCTCTCCATCCAAGACCGAAAAGCCCACCGCGCGGACGCGCACCACCTTGACCCGGTGGTCATGATAGGTGGCGACGGCCTGACCCCTGCGGTAACCAAAGAAGTAGACCACGCCCTCAAAGCGCATGGCCTGATCAAAGTGCGCGTGCTGGGCGACGACCGTGCAGCCCGACTGGGCTACTACGACCAACTGGCCGACGAACTGGGCGCAGCACAGATCAATAGCATTGGCAAACTGCTGGTGCTGTGGCGGCCCAAAGTGGACAAAGTGAAAGTGGTGGACGAAGACCGCATGGCAGGCCCCAAGGATGTCAAAATCCTTAAATACGCCAGCCGAGGCGGCCAACGCCCCGAAGTGAAAGTGCTGCGCGTGCTGGGCAACCAACGCCTCACACGCGGCGGCACCGTCAAACGGGCCAAAGTCAAACAAAAATCCGTCAAAAAGGCTTCTCAGGGGTCGGGGCTTTGAGTTTTTCTGGCGTTTGAATACAGGATACAAAATGCGGGATCTTTGAACGCAGAGGGCGCGAAGATTACGCAGAGAGCGCAAAAGGGGGAGAAAAGGAGAAAAAAATCAAATTTTAAGATTCAAACCAATTCAGTTTGAATTTAAAATTTATTTTCTTAATTTTGTATTTTTTTGTATTTGTCTTCTTTTGCGTTCTTTGCGTAACCTTCGCGTCCTCTGCGTTCAAAAATTCCCCTTCTCCCTTGCCTTCCAAGCAAGACCTTGAATATCAAAGCACAGCCAGCACATAAGCCCACATGACCAATCCGCTTTTAGACTTCTCCGACCTGCCCCAGTTTGCCACCATCATGCCTGCCCATGTGGCACCGGCTATCGAGGCGCTTTTGTTGGATGCGAATGCGGCGCTAGAGACAGTGACTGCTGCAGACTTTCCATCGGACTGGAAAGCGCTGTCCAACGGGCTGGATGTGCACACCGAAAAGCTCAGCCGCGCCTGGGGCGCTGTGAGCCACTTGAACAGCGTGGCTGACACACCCGAATTGCGCGCAGCCTACAACGAAGCCCTGCCCAAAGTGACCGAGTTTTACACCCGCGTGGGCGCTGACGAACGCTTGTATGCCAAGTACAAAGCCCTGAACCTTGCCGCATTGAACACCGAGCAAACCAAAGCCCACGGCAATGCCATGCGCGGCTTTCAGCTGGGCGGCGCTGACCTGCAAGGCGCGGCCAAAGAGCGCTTTGCCGCACTGCAAGAACGCCAAGCCGAGCTGAGCCAAAAATTCAGCGAAAACGCGCTAGACAGCACCGAGGCCTACAGCAGCTTGGCCACCCTGGCTGAGCTGGCAGGCGTGCCGCAAGACGT
>JAYWGO010000002.1:0-8885 GCA_043778205.1 Polaromonas sp.
CTCCTGCCTAAAAATCAGGCAGAGCTAGTAAAACACCTGGCTCAGTTTTGCATCGGCACAACCTTCATTAGTGGCTCAGTTTTCGGTCGGCGGCAACACCCATGAATCAGCTGGGTCGAATTTAACGCCAAGTTGTGATGACAACTGTGATTTGAGCGATTCGATGTCAGAAACAAACTCCAAGACATATGCATCGCCAACGTCTAAGCGCAGCAGCGCGAGGTATTCAGAGAACGAAGACGCGATATCAGTTAGCTGATCACATTCGACATCGATGTAGGTTATGGATGGGTTTGTAGGATTCTTGCGGTAATCAAGACAGAGATGCCAGTGGCCGTCTCCATCAAATGGTACAAGCCCATTTAGCGGATAGCTGACGTATTCTTGGCATTCCTCCCAATCAAAGTTGGTTAACGACGGAAAGTTTGGACCGATCCCAGCGATGTTGTCATGAACCATATCGGGTAGCGACATACGAATGTACCCACCGTTTTGCTTTCGAAGCAATTCAAGGAACTCAGTCGGCAAGGTGTAACCAATCTCCTTCTCGGCGGACGCGATGGCTTCGTCGGTCAACGGAGGTTGAAGATATGGAAAATATGTGGGAACACGCCAAATAGTGTCTGCTACGCTTTTCATGAGTGAGCGCTCCTGGCGACATAACGAATAGCGTTTATCTGTCGCGAGACCAAATTGAAATAAACCAAGAGCGCCTCCTGCGACAGATAAACCATGTTGGACTGAGCCTCGCGAGGTGGCCGGCGGTAAGGTGGATGAAATCTCCAGCCCCCTACATGAGGCAAATTATGGCGTATGTTTGAGCGTTTTGGTGAAAGCAAAGTGCGCTCTGTGCGATAGCAGCGTCTCCAGATACGCCGATGCGGTGCGAGAACCTTGTGAAATACGAGCTGCTTGCGTGTACGCACGCACAACCCCTTTGCACCGTCGTCTGCGGCGCATTCCCAATCTTTTGCGGCCTCACTTCAGTCTTGCGGCGGCCCCTGGCATCCATTAGAGGGGTATATTTGCTACGTATTAAATAGCTGATTGTGCAATATTTCATTGGGCTAGAGGCCAATTTATTAGGTAGAAATCTCCTAAAGCGATCATGCCAGCCCAGCAGTGAGGGCGGTTATGCCAAGCCGTCCCTAGCCCTGCGCTACAATGACCGCAATTGCCTGGATTTGGGAAGTCTTCGAACCCCACCAGATGAACCCGGTGCGTGCTACGCACCAAATTGTCTTTTTGACACTCCTTCACCTCATTTTTTAGTTTCGCTTGCCCAAGCTGGATTTATTCCAGCACATGCGTAGCGTTAATTGACCACAGGGAATCTGACCACATGAACACGACGGATGCCAAACGCGTCCTTGAGACCGCCTTAATTTGCGCCAGCCAGCCGCTGCCTGTGCGCGACCTGCGTGTGCTGTTTAACGACGCGCTGGGTGCCGACACGATCAAAACCTTGCTGGACGACCTGCAGCTGGACTGGGCCCAAAAGGGGGTTGAGCTGGTGCCTGTGGCCACTGGCTGGCGCTTTCAAAGCCGCCCGCAGATGCGCGAATACCTGGACCGCCTGCACCCCGAAAAACCACCTAAATACACCCGTGCCACGCTGGAAACGCTGGCCATCATCGCCTACCGCCAGCCCTGCACGCGCGGCGACATGGAAGACATTCGCGGTGTCACCATCAACAGCCTGATCATCAAACAGCTAGAAGACCGCGGCTGGGTGGAGGTGATTGGCCACAAAGACACCGTAGGCCGCCCCGCGCTGTTTGCCACCACCAAGCAGTTTTTAGACGACCTGGGGCTGGAGTCGCTGAACCAGCTGCCTGCGCTGGACAACCCTGCGGCCCAGCAAAGCGCTTTGGCCCAGCTGGGCATAACCGAAGACCAGAGTGACCCTGCTGCCGTGCCACAAGCGGATGCCATTAACCAAGACCTGCCCTTAATTGACCCAGACAGCAGCCAGAAAGAGCGCCATGACTGAACCCACTGACCTGCCAGCGACCAGCGCACCCCAAACCCCTAGCGACCCTGCAGCCCACCCTGCAGCCCATCCTGCAGATGGCGCAGCACTGAAAATAGACGATTTCAAGCAAAATCAGCCTATCGCCCAAGCAAATGCTGAACATTCAGCTATTGATACTGTAGCATTTGGCGCGCAAACAGCAGCTTCAATACCCGCTCCAGCCAATGAGCGTGCAGGCAAGCCGGCCGCTAACGTGTACCAGTTTTTAGACGTGATCTCGGGCCAGCTAGATGCTGACGACGAGAACGCGGAAGTTGCCTTGCCCAAGCGCGTGCTGCTGCCCCAGCCCGAGAGCCCCAAGCTGCACAAAGTGCTGGCCCAGTCCGGCCTAGGCTCGCGGTTAGAAATGGAGCAGCTGATTTTGGAGGGCCGCATTTCGGTCAACAACGAGCCCGCCCACATTGGCCAGCGCGTGCAGTGGGGCGACCAAGTAAAAGTCAATGGCAAGCCGCTGCGCATCCGCATCGACCCGCCGCCCGCCCGCGTGATTGCCTACCACAAGCCCACCGGCGAGGTGGTCACGCATGACGACCCGCAAAACCGCCCCACCGTGTTTCGCCGCCTGCCCAAGCTGTACCAAGGCAAGTGGCAGTCGGTAGGCCGGCTAGATTTGAATACTGAGGGCCTGCTGCTGTTTACCAGTTCGGGCGAGCTGGCCAACCGCCTGATGCACCCACGCTTTGGCCTGGAGCGTGAATACGCCGTGCGCGTGCTAGGCAAATTGTCTAACGAAGAAAAGCAAAAGTTGCTGGACGGCGTGCAGCTGGAAGACGGCATGGCGCAGTTTGGCAGCATTGAAGACGGCGGCGGTGAAGGCTCAAACGCTTGGTACCGCGTGACCATTAGCGAGGGCCGCAACCGCGAAGTGCGCCGCATGATCGAGTCGGTAGGCCACGCAGTCAGCCGTTTGATTCGCATTCGTTACGGCGCGATGATGCTACCGCGCGGCCTTAAACGCGGCGCGCACATGGAACTGGACGAGCAAGACATCAATGCCCTGGTGCAGGCTGCAGGCGGTGGCCGCGATGACCGCCGAGGCCCACGGGGTGATCGCCCTGGGCGTGATAGCCGCCCCCAGCCCGATGCACTGCCCGGTGCAGAACAAACCGGTGTGCAAACTGCCCGCGATGCCGCCCCAGACCAGCGCCGCGCTCCAAGCGACAACCGCGAAGGCCGTGGCCCACGCCGTGGCCCTGGTGCCCTGCGCAACAACCGCCGCAATGACCGCGCGAACGATCGCGCCTCATCTGATGGGCGCGCGCCGGCGGCCTATCCCGCGCCGCACAGCCAGAGCCCACGTGGCCCCAACCCTGCACAGGCCGCGCAGCACCACGACGACCCCAACGAGGATTTTGACGACAACCAAAGCCAAGCCGGTGTCAGCCACGAAAGCGGCTTTGCCCGCCCTAACAACCGAGGCCCCCGCTCTTTTGGCCCCGGCGGCCCAGGCCGAGGCCGCAGTGGCCCCCAGGGTGGCAGCCCAGGGGGCCAGCGCGGCGCAGGCAATGGCAGGTCAGGCGGTAACCCACGCGGCGGCAGTAATGTAGGTGGCCAGAGTGGCCAGCCCGACCCGATGAAAACCTCTATGGGCTACATTGGTGCCGACAGCCTACAGCGCCAGCGCCAAGCCGGCCCGGGCAGCAGCGGTGGCCGCAGCGGCGGTACCCGAGGCGGACGAGGTGCCAGCAGAGGCACAGGCGGCAGCCGCAGAGGCTAGTTGCACAGAGCCGTTCAAGACCTTGTTTGCACAGCAGGCTGCATTACCTGGCTGTCATGCATTAGGGTTAGAATAGAGGGCTAACTTGTAACCAAGTCAACACCTACTTTTCATTGGGAAAACATCCACCATGGCCATCGAACGCACACTCTCTATCATCAAGCCTGACGCAGTCGCTAAAAACGTGGTCGGCCAAATTACCGCCCGCTTTGAAGCTGCTGGCCTGAAGGTGATTGCCGCCAAAATGACCCACCTGTCACAAGGCGAGGCAGAGGCTTTCTACGCTGTGCACGCTGCACGCCCGTTCTTTAAAGATCTGGTCAGCTTCATGGTCTCTGGCCCGGTCATGATCCAAGCCCTGCAAGGCGAAGGCGCAATCCTTAAAAACCGCGACCTGATGGGCGCGACCGACCCAAAGAAGGCCGCTGCAGGCACCATCCGCGCTGACTTTGCTGACAGCATCGACGCCAACGCCGTGCACGGCTCTGACGCTGCTGAAACTGCAGCCCAAGAAATCGCTTTCTTCTTCCCTGGCATGCAGGTGTACGCACGCTAAGTGCTGCGGCACTGCGCGTTAATCTTTGCGTCTTTAAACCCTTTTAAAGCAAACCCACCCAAAGGACACGTCGGCGTTAAGCCGACTGCACCCACCTATGACGGCCAACCTGCTTGATTTTGATCTGGAAGGTTTGGCCGTTTTTTGTGAGGGCCTGGGCGAAAAACGCTTTCGCGCCACCCAGCTGTACCGCTGGATCCACCAAAAAGGTGCCAGCAGCTTTGGCGAGATGACCGATCTGGCCAAGTCGCTGCGCGAAAAGCTGGCCACCACCGCCCATATCGCACCGCTTAAAGTGCTCACCGAGCAAAAATCGGCGGACGGTACCATCAAATGGCTGTTTGACGTAGGCCATGGTGACGCAGTAGAGGCGGTGTACATCCCCGAGACCGACCGCGCCACCTTGTGCATCTCGTCCCAAGCGGGCTGTGCTGTAGGCTGCAGGTTTTGCTCCACGGGCCACCAGGGCTTTAGCCGCAACCTCAGCAGTGGCGAAATTGTGGCCCAGCTGTGGTTTGCTGAACACACCATGCGCAAACTCTTGGGCACCCAAGAGCGCGTGATTTCCAATGTGGTCATGATGGGCATGGGCGAGCCGCTGCAAAACATGGGCGCACTGGTACCGGCACTTAAAACCATGCTCAGCGACCACGCCTACGGCCTGTCGCGCCGCCGGGTCACAGTGTCCACCTCAGGCGTGGTGCCCATGATCGACAAGCTGGCGCAAGAATGCCCTGTGGCATTGGCGGTGTCTTTGCACGCTCCCAACGACACACTGCGCAACGACCTGGTGCCCCTTAACAAAAAATACCCCCTAAAAGAGCTGTTAGATGCCTGTACAAGGTATCTCCAGTTTGCGCCGCGCGACTTCATTACGCTTGAATACTGCATGCTTGACGGTGTCAACGACACGCCCCAGCACGCCCACGAGCTGGTGGCACTGCTACGGCAAGCGCAGTTGCCGGTTAAGTTCAATTTAATCCCGTTTAACCCGTTTCCTGCGTCGGGGCTTTTGCGCTCTAGTGCAAAAGCAGTAGCAGAATTTGCCCAAATTTTGCAGAACAGTGCTATGGTAACCACTGTGCGTAAAACCCGTGGTGACGATATTGATGCAGCGTGCGGCCAACTGGCCGGCGATGTGCAAGACCGTACCCAAGCGGCCCAGCGCATGGCGCAGCGCCGGGTGGTGATGATGCGCCAAGAACCCCTAAACTAGGATAACAGCCAATGACCGCTACGAAAACCTCGCCTTGTGGTTTTGCACCTGAGCCTAGCCGTGCTTCTCTTCCTGTGGCGATGTCAGCGCTATTTGCCTTGCTGCTGCTGAGTGCGAGCTTAGTTACAGGCTGCGCCACCAACGCAGGTGGCGACAACAGCGCCAAACAAAAAGACATCGTCACCGATTCAGACGAGCCCGAAACCCGCAGACGTGCCCGCATACGCCTTGAGCTGGCGACGGGCTATTACAACGAGGGTAAAACCACCGTAGCGCTAGACGAAATTAAACAAGCTTTGGTGAACGACCCTAACTTCAGCGATGCGTTTAATTTACGCGGGCTGATCTACATGCGCTTAAACGACACGCGTTTGGCAGAGGAAAGCTTTCGCCGCGCGCTGGCACTGAACCCGCGCGATGCAAATGCCGCACATAACTTTGGCTGGATGCTGTGCCAGCAGCAGCGCTTCCCCGAGTCGTTTGGCTACTTTACGCAAGCGCTGTCAGTGCCCTTGTATGGCGAACAGTCCAAAACCTTAATGACCCAAGGCCTGTGCCAAATCTCTGCCAACCAAAAGCCAGAGGCCGAACGCAGCCTGGCCCGCGCCTACGAGCTGGACGCGGCCAACCCAATTACAGGCTACAACCTGGCGGCTTTGCTCTACGAGCGTGCCGACTATGTGCGCGCCCAGTTCTACACCCGCCGCCTGAACAATGGCGACTACGCTAACGCGGAAACCTTGTGGTTGGGTATCAAAGTAGAGCGCCGCTTAAACGACACGGTGGCCATGCAGCAACTGGTGGGCCAGCTTAAAAGGCGTTTTCCGCAGTCGCGTGAGCTAGCCTCTTTTGAACGAGGGGTATTCAATGAGTGATGGTGTGCAGGCTACATCGGGCGACGGCCAAGCCACGGCGGGCCAGCTGCTAAAAGCAGCCCGAGAATCCAAGGGTTTGCATATTGCCGCCTTGGCCGTGTCGCTCAAAGTACCGGTTAAAAAGCTGGAGCTGCTTGAGGCTGACAAGCTGGACGAGCTGCCCGATTTGGTGTTCACACGTGCACTGGCTTCCAGCATGTGCCGCAGCCTCAAAGTCGATGCCACCGAGATTTTGGCCAAGCTACCGCAAACCCATACCCCGCGCTTAGCCACTTCTGAGCAAAGCATGAACACCCCTTTTCGTTCACCTACCGAGGCTGCAGGCTCGGGTATGCTCACCAGCTTAAGCCGTCCAGCCGTGTGGGCGGTGATGGCCCTGCTGCTGGCCGCTTTGGTGCTGATATTTTTGCCCGATGTCACGCAAAAAACCAGCGATGCAGCCAACGCTGCATTGTCTGGCCTTAAAAGTGCCTCTTCCTTAGGTGCTGATGCCAACACAGGCGGCACCGCCTTGGGGGCCGGTTCGGTGCTTACCAACGACGGGGGTGTGCGTCCGGCCACAGCAGGTGCGGGCGATGCCCAGCTCTTTGCAGGCACCAATGCCAGTGGTGCGGCCTCTGCGCAGGCAGGTGCTGCAGGCGCAGCCAGCCCTGCACCCAGTGCGGCAGACATTACCAGCACGGTGGCTGCAGCCGAGGGTATTGTGGCTTTTCGTGCCAAGGGCGAGTCATGGGTTGAAGTGGTAGATGCCGGGGGCCGCGTTACCTTGCGCCGTTTGCTCTTGGCTGGCGAGGCGGCGGGCGCGAGCGGCGCATTGCCGCTGCGGGTGACCGTAGGCCGCGCAGACCAAACAGCCGTCACAGTACGGGGCCAGCCATTTGATGGCGAAAGCCTGGTGCGCGACAACGTGCTGCGCTTTGAGGTGAAATAAAGAGTAAGGGGCCCCAGATGTTAGATAACTGTTTGCCTGGTCTGCAGCCTATTGCCGTTTCTGTGCCGCACAAGCGCCACACGCGCCAGTCCAGCGTGGTCTGGGGCTCGCGTGTGGTCACGGTAGGTGGCAACGCACCTGTGCGCGTGCAGTCAATGACCAACACCGACACCGAAGACGCGATTGGCACCGCTATCCAGGTCAAAGAGCTGGCCATCGCCGGCTCAGAGTTGGTGCGCATTACTGTCAATACCATCGAGGCTGCGCAGGCCGTGCCCTACATACGCGAGCAGCTGGACAAAATGGGCATCGACGTGCCCTTGATTGGCGACTTTCATTACAACGGCCACCGCTTGCTTACCGAGGTGCCCGCGTGCGCCGAGGCATTGAGTAAATACCGCATCAACCCCGGCAACGTGGGCAAGGGCGATAAGCGCGACAAGCAATTTGGCCAAATGATCGAGGCGGCCATGCAATGGGACAAGCCCGTGCGCATTGGTGTGAACTGGGGCAGCCTAGACCAAGAGTTGCTGGCCAGCTTGATGGACACTAACAGCCAGCGCGCTGACCCTTGGGATGCCAAGCAAGTGATGTACGAGGCGCTGATTACCTCGGCCATTGAATCAGCAAAAAGGGCCGAACAGATGGGCCTGCGCGGCGAGCAAATTATGCTCAGCTGCAAAGTGTCGGGCGTGCAAGATTTGGTCAGCGTGTACCGCGAGCTGGCCAAGCGCTGCGACTATGCATTGCACCTGGGCCTGACCGAAGCGGGCATGGGTACCAAGGGCACAGTCGCGTCTGCTACTGCACTGTCTATCTTGCTGCAAGAGGGCATTGGCGACACCATCCGCGTGTCCCTCACCCCCGCACCGGGCGAGGCGCGCACACAAGAGGTGGTGATCGCGTCAGAGATTTTGCAGTCGCTGGGCTTGCGCATTTTTGTGCCCAGCGTGACGGCCTGCCCAGGCTGCGGCCGTACCACCAGCGACACGTTCCAGCATTTGGCCAAACAGATTGACGACTTTTTGCGCATGCAAATGCCCGTGTGGCGCAAAAAATACCCCGGTGTTGAAAACCTTAAAGTGGCCGTCATGGGCTGCATCGTGAATGGCCCCGGTGAGAGCAAGCATGCCGACATTGGCATCAGCCTGCCCGGCACCGGCGAGGCACCGGCTGCACCGGTGTTTATCGACGGCGAGAAGGCGTTAACCTTGCGCGGTGCGGGCATTGCAGACGAATTCCAAGTGCTGGTCGAGAACTATATTGAAAAACGCTTTGGACAAGCCGAAGCGGTAAGTGCATAAAAAAAGATGGCGGAAAAATTGAGCATAGAAAAACTGGCAGCGGTCAAAGGGATGAACGACATCCTGCCGCCCGACTCAGCTACGTGGGAATGGTTTGAAGAGCATGTGCGCCACGTGATGGCGCTCAGCAGCTACCGCAGCATTCGCACGCCCATCGTCGAGCCGACCGCGCTGTTTGTCAAAGGCACCGGGCAAAGCACCGACATTGTTGAAAAAGAAATGTACTCGTTTGAGGACAAGCTCAACGGCGA
>JAYWGO010000003.1:0-31434 GCA_043778205.1 Polaromonas sp.
TTTTTGGTTATCTTCGGGCTTTTGAAGATTGCTTTCCTTGCTTTTGTACGTTTGCGCCGCTTGAGTGTGGCCTTGCTGCAAAATCTTCCAAAATCACGCGCAGGCCAGGTAAGTATTTGCCCGTTTGGTAGTACGACGCGCCTTTTTCCAGATTTTCATCAAGGCCACACTCAATCGACGCTTTGCCGGTTTGGTGTGGGGGCATTTAATGCTAAGAGAGTCAAGGTTTCGGTTGCCGCTACAAACGTAGGCCTGCGTGTTCCCGTCTTGGGTTACTGTACTGCCGGTAACCGTCACATGCCTCTGCCCCACGTGCCTTCAAACCCATTTGCCAGGGAGAAGCGATGGGAGCGTGTTTTTTGCAAACTGGAGCAAAGGCGCGGAGATGGTCTGTGATAAATACTTAGGAAGTGCGTGTGTTTTGCGGAAGTTTGCAAAAAACATGTCCCGTCGCCCAACCAAGGTGAACAGGGCACACAAGCCTTGCCACGGGCTGTTAAAAACCCAGCGAGGAAAAAAAGCATTCCCACAGGCCGCTAAAAATACCAACAAAACACCCTATGGCCCAAGAAAATGCCGCACAAGTAGCTACTAAATAAATAGCAGTTAATTTTTACCAAGCCACTGCTTCATAACCGCCAACACCAGGTCGCGCTGCGGGTCGTTCAGTATCTCGTGGTACATCGCACCAAAGCACTGTGCCTGCAGCATTTTGGAGGGCGCATTCATGGCAAAGGCGCGGCTGCCTGCGGGGTTGACCAAAGTGTCGGCCCCGGCGTAGACCAGCAGGGTGGGCGTGGGCCACTGGGGGGCTGCGGCAATCAGGGAGGCGCCTTGGGTGCCTATCCACTGCGCCAGGCGGGCGCAAATGCGGTCGTGTACCAAGGGGTCTTTTTGGTAGGCGGCCACTACGGCAGGGTCGCGGCACAAGCCAGCCAGCTTGAGGCCGTTGCCTACCGTCACATCAGGGAACCAGCGCGGCACGATGGCCATGAGCAACTTTTGCAGCGGGTTCAGGTCGGCTTGTAGTGCGGGGGAGCTCAAAATCAAGCCTTCTACCCGGCGCAGCCTGCGCAGAACAAACTGGCCTGCCACTACGCCGCCCATGCTGTGGCCCAGCAAAATTAGCCGCTCTTGCGCGGCCATCATGCGGCGAGTGTTGTCTACCACGTCGGCCAGGTCGTCTAGCATGCGCATGGCGTGGGGCAGGCTGCCGCGTGCGCCGCCAGAGTCGCCGTGGCCTACTTGGTCGTAGCTGCGCACGGCATAGCCCCAGCTGTTCAGGTTAGCGGCTACCTGGGTGTAGCGCCCGGCGTGTTCGCCCAGCCCGTGCACAATGATGATGGTGCCGCGCTGGGGCATGCCAGGCTCTAGTGGCCAGTCTTGCACGGCGATGTTGTCGCCGTCGGCGGCGGTCAGGGGGGAGAGGTAGGTTTCGCCCATGGGCAAGTTTCAAGTAGGTTTAGGGTAGGTTTAGGGTGGGTTTAGGGCAGGTTGAAAACTGGGTTGAATTTTAGATTCAAGGTTTGCATCAGGGGTGCGCAGCAATTACGCTGGCCACTGCCGCTGTGAGTTTTTTGGCATAGTCAATATGCAAAAACTCGTTGGGCCCATGGGCATTGCTCTTGGGCCCCAGCACGCCGCAAACCATCATTTGCGCCTTGGGAAAACCCTTGGACAGCATGTTCATCAGCGGTATGGTGCCGCCCTGGCCTATGTAGCCGCAAGGCGCGCCGTAGTGGGCGTTGCTGGCGGCGTTCAAGGCGGTTTCAAACCAGGCGGCGTTGCTGGGGGCGTTCCAGCCGGTGGCCCCACCTGCCGACTCGAACGTAACTTTGGCTTGGTAGGGCGCGTTGTCTTCCAACAGGGCTTTAAGCTCTTGCACGGCCTGGGCGGCCTCCACCAAAGGCGGCAAGCGCAGTGAGAGCTTAAAGGCGGTGTAGGGCCGCAGCACATTGCATGCGTCTTTGAAGGCGGGCAGGCCTTCTGCACCGGTCACGCTCAGGGTAGGTGCCCAGGTGCGGTTAAGCAGGCCCTGCAGCGGGTCGGCGGTGGTGGGCAGGGTAAAGCCGCTGGAGCCGCCGCAATCGTAGTGCGCCCACGGAAAGCGTTTGTGAATCTCCTGGCCCAAAATAGCTGCCGTGGCCTGGGCCTGGGCCAAGCGGTCAGCGGGCACCTCGCAATGAAAACTCGCAGGCAGCAGGCGGCCGGTGGCGCTGTCTTCTAGCCGGTCGAGCACCTGGCGCATGATGCGAAAACTTGACGGCACCAAGCCGCTGGCATCACCCGAGTGCACGCCTTCGGTCAGCACCTGCACTTTAAGCACGCCACTGGCCATGCCGCGCAGGCTGGTGGTCAGCCACAGCTGGTCGTAGTTGCCTGCGCCAGAGTCTAGGCACACCACCAGCGACACATCGCCCAAGCGGGCTTTGAGTGCATCCACATACGGCAGCAAATCGTACGAGCCTGATTCTTCGCAGGTCTCTACCAGGCCCACGATGCGCGGATGCGGCGCGCCTTGGGCTTTAAGCGCTTGCACAGCGGCAATCGAGGCGTACACGGCGTAGCCATCGTCTGCACTGCCGCGCCCATACAGCTGGGCTGCACCGTCTGGGCCGGTTTCTAGCTTGGCGGTCCACGGGCCCAGGTCGTTGCGCCAGCCAGAAAATTCGGGCTGCTTGTCCAGGTGGCCGTACATCAGCACGGTGTGGGTTGATGCATGTTGATGCGCCGGAATTTCAAAAAACAACACCGGTGTGCGCGGCGTGCCATCGGGTTTGTTCAGGCGCAGCACTTCCAGCGTGAGGCCGTCTATTTTTTGTGCGGCCACCCAGTCGGCGGCGTTGCGCATTACGGTGTCTATATGGCCGTGGGCAGCCCAGTCAGCGTCAAAGCCGGGCGACTTGGCAGGGATGGCAATGTAGTCGGTGATGCGCTGGGTAATGTCGCTGTCCCAAGCACGGGTGACGTGCGCTAGGGTGTCAAAGGTGTTTAACAAGGTGGTGGGGACTCGGGCGTTCATGGCAGCTCGCTGGGGTGGGGTGGGTACACAATGGTGCCCCCATCGTAGCGGGTTTGGGCCGCGCTGTCTCGGTGCCAGCAGCGCGCGCCGCATCAGTGTACGCTGCAGACTGGACACTGCACAAAGTGCTTAGTCTCCCAGCTTGACAATCCACCACACCAGCGCAGCGCACAGTGCCAGCACCCCAGCGGCTACAGCGCGCGAGGCGGCATCGTCGCGCGACGGGGGTACTTGCACGGCAAGCGTTTTATCGCCATGCAGCATAGGGGCAATTAAATTGTCTTTTTTCTTGGTCAAATAAAACAAAATAGCCGCAATGTGCAGCACCACCAGCGCCACCAGTACCGTGCTGCCTACCTCTTTGTGGTACCACGTGGCACTGCTAATGCGCGCGGCCGAGGCAAACTTGGTGAGCGGCCCTTGGTTAGAAATTTCGTCGTCGCTGAACAGCCCCGTGGCCACTTGCACTAGCAAAAACCCTAGCAGTGCAAACACCGAGCCTGCACCCATCGGGTTATGCCCCACCGAATGCTCCGGCTTGCCACGCCCTTGGAAGTAAGCCATGACGGAGGATGGCGCGTAGACAAAGCTGGCAAAACGTGACCAGCGCCCCCCGACAAACCCCCACACCATGCGAAACAGCAGCAGTGTGAGCACGGCATAGCCAAATTTAAAATGCCATTGCATCCAGTTGCCCCCTAAGTTCACCGAGATGAACAGCCCGGCGATGCACACCACCAAAGCCCAGTGGAACATGCGGGTAGGCAGGTCCCACACGCGGACGGTGCGTACCGGGCTTGGCAAGGGGCTGTTAGGTTGGTTGGGTGTGGTCATACGGTGATTGTCTTGGATTGTGCAAAGTAAAACAAACAACGGCAGGAACTTTTAAAATATTCTAAACTCTCAGTGTCGGGGTTTTATTTTCATAACCCCGATTTTTACAGGAGCCACGATGAAACGCAGCCACCTTATCAGCGCAGGCCTAGCCGCTCTCGCACTTGCTGTTGCCGTACCAGCTGCCGCACAGTTTGCCAAACCTGAAGATGCCATCAAATACCGCAAGAGTGCACTCACCGTCATGGGCACCCATTTTGGGCGTATCGGTGCTATGGTCAACGGGCGTGTGCCGTTTGATGCCGCTGCAGCGCAGCAAAACGCCGAGATAGCCACGGCCATGTCTACCTTGCCTTGGCAAGGTTTTGGCCCCGGCACCGAAGGCGGCAAAGCCAAGCCTGAAATTTGGAAAGAAACCGCCAAATTCAAAGAACTCGGTGACGATATGAACAAGAAAATACTGGCACTGAACGCAGCAGCCAAAACCGGCAACCTTGATACCATCAAAACCGCTTTCGGTGCTACGGGTGCAACGTGCAAAGCCTGCCACGACGCGTACCAAGACAAGTAAACATCAAACCTTTTCTGCCAGCAGCTGGCCAATCAGTGTCTGCATGGCTGCAAAGTCGGGCGTGCCCACATAGCGCTTGACAATCACACCGCGCTTGTTGACCAAATAGGTGGTGGGCGTAAGCTGCACATCACCCCAAGCCTTGGCCACAGCACCCGTGTTGTCGATGGCCACCTTGAACGGCAGCGCCCGGGTTTGCGCAAAGTTCACCACGTAGCTGGGCGGGTCGTACTTCATGGCCACGGCCACGGTGTCAAAGCCTTGGGCTTTAAACTGGTTGTAGGTGGCAATGACTTGCGGCATTTCAGCCACGCAGGTGGTGCAGCTGGTGGCCCAAAAATTCACCAAAGTTACTTTGCCTTTCATCGCCGCAGTGGTGTGCTGTGTGCCGTCTAGCAACACCATGGTAGACACGGGTGCAGGCCCCGTGAAATCTGCCACATTGCTGCACGCAGGCAGGGCCAGCGCGATTGCCAAACTGCTACAAACTAGGGCAAGATAGTGCATCTTTTTCATCATAAGGGGATTATCCATGAAGCGCAGACATTTTCACCAAGCAAGCTTGTCTACATTAGGCTTGCTTATTGCCGCCACGTACCAGCATGCCCATGCACTGTCGCTGGGCGACCTGACCAATGCCGATGCCAGTGCGGGTATTAAAACCGCGCTGCAACAAGGTGCCTTGGCTGCCGTAGGTTTGCTGGGCAAGGCGGATGGATTCATGGGCAACGATAAAGTTCGCATTCCCCTGCCCGGCTACCTGGAAGATGCCGGCAAGCTGATGAAGCAACTAGGCCAAGGCAAGCGCGTGGACGAGCTGATAACCGCCATGAACCGGGGCGCTGAGCAGGCCATTCCCATGGCCAAAGACCTGCTGGTGAACACGGTAAAAGCCATGAGCGTGACCGACGCTAAAAACATTCTCTCCGGCGGCGACAACTCAGTGACCCAGTTTTTTGCCGACAAAACCCGCAGCCCGCTGGGCGTGCAGTTTTTGCCCATCGTGACCAAAGCTACCGAGCGCGTGGGCCTGGCCGAAAAGTACAACAACATGGCCGGCAAAGGCGTGGGCCTGGGCCTGGTGAAAAAAGAAGATGCCAACATTCAGCAGTACGTCACCGGCAAAACACTGGACGCTTTGTACCTGGTGATAGGCGACGAGGAAAAGAAAATTCGCCAAGACCCGGTGGGCACGGGCAGCAGCATTTTGAAGAAAGTGTTTGGCGTATTAAAGTAGGCTATTTTTAAGCCTTTTAGCCCTATCACCCAAGGAAATGCTGCACGAGCAGCTATAGAATTAGTAGTAATCGTATTTATGCCTAACACCCCTATGCTGCTCGCTCTAAAGCTTGGTTTGACTCTCCATGCTGTGCATCACAGGGTGCGCCGCACTCCACGCTGGATTCCCCGCGCCAGCGTGGCTGCGCTGGCAGTACTGCTGACGGCCTGTGCCCTGCACACCAGCCCCACCGGGCCCACCGGCTCAGCCAGCCGCCCTGCGCCCTTGGCCGGGCCCGTCAAATTGACAGTGCTGCACACCAATGACCACCATGGCCGCTTTTGGAAAAACAGCGACGGTGAATACGGACTGGCAGCGCGCAAAACCTTGCTAGACCAACTGCGCGCCGAAGTTAAAGCCGCTGGCGGCCACACCCTGCTGCTAGACGGCGGCGACGTGAACACCGGCGTGCCCGAGAGCGACACACAAGACGCCGAGCCCGACTTTAAAGGCATGCAGCTGCTGGGCTACGACGCGATGGCACTGGGCAACCACGAGTTTGACAAACCCCTGCCCGTGCTGGCCAAGCAAATGCAGTGGGCGGGCTTTCCTATGCTGTCGGCCAATATTTACAAAGACGGCCAGCGCATGTTCAAGCCCTACGCCCTGTTTGACCGGGGCGGTTTAAGCATTGCAGTCATGGGGCTGACCACCGACGACACCCAAAAGATGGTCGACCCCGCCAACATTGCAGGTGTTGAGTTTCGCAAGCCCGCCAGTGAGGCCGCTGCGCTGATGGCCGAGGTTAAGCAGCAAGCCCACATCGTCATTGCTGCCACCCACATGGGCCACTACACCAACGGCGCACGCGGCGTGAACGCCGAGGGCGACGTAGAGATGGCGCGCCAGGTCAAAGGCCTGGACATGATCGTGGGAGGCCACAGCCAAAACCCCGTGTGCATGCTGGACGCATTGAACCGCAACGACACTTACCAGCCCGGCGCGGCCTGCCAGCCCGACCAGCAAAACGGCACCTGGATAGTGCAAGCCCACGAGTGGGGCAAATACGTAGGCCGTGCTGATTTTGAATACGCAGGCGGCCAGCTTAAGTTAGTCAAATACGTGCTGATTCCCGTCAACTTGAAAAAGACCGTCAAAGGCGCAGATGGTAAAGACAGCAAAGTATTTGCCACCGCCGAGATTGTGGAGGACGCAGCCACGCTGGCCCTGCTGCAGCCCTTTCAAGACAAAGGCCGCGCCGAGCTGGACAAAGTGGTGGGCGAGTCCGACGGCAGGCTAGAAGGCGACCGCGCCGTGGTGCGCGCCAAGCCTACCAACCTAGGCGTGTTCCTAGCCAGTGTGATGCAGCAGCGCGCCAAAGCCGACGTAGGCATCATGAACGCGGGCGGCGTGCGCGACTCGCTGCCCGCAGGCAAGCTGACCTACAAAGACGTGCTCAAAGTGCAGCCCTTTGGCAACATGTTGGCCTATGTCGACTTGAGCGGCAAAGAGCTGACTGAGTACCTGAACGCCGCCGCCAAAATGAGCGCAGGCTCAGGCGCGTTTGCGCAGTTTTCTGGTGTGCAACTGGCCATTGAAGGCGGCATCCTCAAGTCCGCCACCATCAAAGGCGCAGCCATCGACCCCGCCAAAACCTACCGCCTGGCGCTGAACAACTTTCAAGCCAACGGCGGCGACGGTTACCCCAAACTTAGCAACCATCCGGGCTATGTGAACACCGGGTTTGTAGATGCTGATGTAGTGCGTGAATACCTTAGCAAGAACGGCATCAAAGCGGCCAGCTTTGAGCCGGGTGAGGCGGTAGTGCGCCGTTGAGCTTGTTCCACAAAAGAAATTCACCTGCCAAGTAGGTGCTGCCCCAGTCCAGAGGCAATCGCTCGGCCCAGCAAATACGGCCTAGCTCCCTAAGCTGTTCGTTGTGAATCTGCCTTTATAGCTGTGTACGCCCTAGCGTTTGGTGTGTACGGCTACGCGGCTGTCCCCCGCCCTGCGGGCTCCTCCTTAATGCCGCTACGCCGTACACACCAAACGCCAGGGCAGCGTACAGGGTAGGTGCGCGACGATTGATCGCCACCACGTCGTTGTGATCAGGTCGGCGGTGCTACTTCAGCGTAGCGGCATTAAGGAGCCCGCAGGGCGGGGGACAGCTTTGTTGCTGAAGTAACACCGCCGACCTGATCTCGCACAAGACAAAAAGCCGAACTCAGGACGCATGAGAGACAAGAGCCTGACCAGTTGAGGAAAGATCAGCAAGTAAGCAGCAGTGTGTGCACCACTCCATGTAATGCACCAACCTAGCCACCTAAAAGCCACTAAAATTCACCGTCTAGGGTGTATTGAACAGCGGGTTGCTAGGGCTAAAATGTACGGCGTTTTAGCCCTCTCACCCAAGGAAATGCTGCACAGACAGCTATTAAAATTATAGTAAAGACAACTTCCCATGCTCACCCCACACGAAGCACCCTTGACACCACAGCGCCCCATCGACACCTTGCTGGCGCACTACGGAGCAAGTCACCAAAACCCGGTCAACGAAGTTATCCATTTTGTGGCGATTCCGTTGATTATGCTCAGCCTGTGCGGGCTGGTGTTTGCGCTGCACCCATGGCTGGCTTATGCCTTTATTGCGGCCAGTATGGTGTATTACGCGCGCTTGTCTTGGGTATTTTTTGCAGCCATGTGCGCTTGGTCAGTGCTCACTATCGGCATACTTCATGCTGTGGGTGGGCGTGTCTTGGTGCTATCGGCGGTTATTTTTACAGCCGCTTGGATTGCACAGTTTGTGGGCCACCGGATAGAAGGTAAAAAACCCAGCTTTTTTGAAGATCTCCAGTACCTGTGGGTAGGCCCTCTGTTTGTGCTGAGTAAGTTTTTGCAAAAGCTGCGTATCCGTTGGTAACAACTTATAGGCGCGCAAGCTGCTTCACGTTGCGCGGTTGATGGTCTAATAATTTAGATTGTATTTTTGGAGCTGACTGCATGCCACTTGATTTAATCGCTGTAATCGCCGCAACCCTCGCTTTGGCGGCGCTGGCATGGTGGCTGGCGCGCAACCGCAAAACCAGCAGCCGCTCTAGCAAAGCCCTGGACTTAGATGCTTGGCAACCACGCACCATCAAGCCGTTGACCAAGGTAGAACTCAATGCACTGGCCAGCCTTAAGACCACCGTGCCAGAGTGCCATGTGCTGCCCCAAGTCTCGCTGTCGCGGTTTATCAAGGTCAAATCCTCCATGCCCTATGGCCCTTGGTTTTACCGAGTAGGCCGCCGCTGCGTAGACTTTTTAGTGTGCTCTGACAAAGGCGATGTACTGGGTGTGGTCGAGCTGATTCAAGGCAAAAACGCCAATGCCACCAGTGCACGCGGGGCGCAGTCTAAAGCCCATGTGCTTAAACAAGCCTCCATCCCGGTATGGCATGTTGACCCGCAAGCGCCGGACGGGTACTCCCAGCTTCGCAAGCTCATTTATGCCGAACTGGGCGAGTCAGAGGCGCATACCAGCCTTAAAAACCAATGGCAGCCGACAGACATCGCACCGCGAAAAGCAGGTATTGAGGCACTGGAGCTGGACGACGAGCGCTGGAACCAGCCTTGGCCAACTGAAGACTCGGGGCCCACCTCGTTCCTGGATTTTGCGGACACTACCGCCAGCGAAGAACCACCCGCTAACGAAAAATCAATGACCGGATAGTCATTAACTACTGTGGTTATTGAACTTCTGTATTGGCAGTCTGTCTGAGAGAGTGCTAATATAAGTTCAATTGAAAGGAGTTCTAGTATGTCTGGAACCATGGTACTGTCATCTGCCACCACCCATTCTTGGGGTTTGGTGCCTTCACTGGGCAATTTGGACGCGTACATTACAGCGGCCAACCGCATGCCTATGCTCACCCTAGAGGAAGAGCAGGCTTTTGCCCGCAAACTTAAAGACCATAATGACGTAGAAGCCGCTGGTAAGCTGGTGCTGTCGCACCTGCGCTTGGTGGTGTCGGTGTCGCGCCAGTACCTGGGCTATGGCTTGGCCCACGGCGATTTGATCCAAGAAGGCAATGTAGGCCTGATGAAGGCAGTAAAACGCTTTGACCCTGACCAAGGCGTGCGCCTGGTGAGCTACGCGCTGCACTGGATCAAGGCCGAAATTCATGAATACGTGCTGAAAAACTGCCGCATGGTTAAGGTGGCCACCACCAAAGCCCAGCGCAAGCTGTTTTTTAACCTGCGCTCAATGAAACAAAATTTTAAAGCCCAGGCCGCAGCAGGCGATGCAGCCACCCACCGCGACACACTGAGCGAAAGCGAAATTAGCCAAATGGCGACCCAGCTGAACGTGAAACGCGAAGAAGTGATTGAGATGGAAACCCGCCTGATGGGCGGTGACGTGCTGCTGGACCCCAACCCAAGTGATGACGGCGAACAAGCCTTTGGCCCCATCGCCTACCTGACCGACACCCGCCATGAGCCTACCGCCATGCTGGCGGCGCACCAGCGCGACGTGCTGGCCACCGACGGCATAGCCACGGCGCTGGCCGAGCTAGACCCACGCAGCCGCCGTATTGTGCAAGAGCGCTGGCTCAAGGTGAACGACGACGGTTCAGGCGGCCTGACCCTGCACGACTTGGCGGCTGAGTACGAGATTAGCGCCGAACGGGTGCGCCAGATTGAGGTGGCGGCGATGAAGAAAATGAAGAAAACCCTGGCCGAGTTTGCTTGAACGCTAAGGCTATTTCAAAAGAAGCTTGATATCGTCAGCCAGCGCGGCAGCCCCACTGCCGTAGCGGGTAAACAAGCGCACACGGCCTTGCGGGTCTAGCACATAGCTGCCCGCAGAGTGGTCCATGGTGTAGCTGCCCTCGGTTCTGCCCTCTACTTTTTTGTAGTAAATCTTGAAATGCTTGGCGGTGGCTGCTGTCTCTTCCAGTGTGCCGCGCAGAGCTAAAAAACTAGGGTCAAAATTTTCCATGTAGGCCTTAAGCACTTCAGGGGTATCCCGTTCAGGGTCAACGGTAATGAAGATGCCTTGGAGCTTGTCGCCCTCTTTGCCCAGCAGTTTCTTCACTTGGGCCAGCTCGGCCATGGAAGTGGGGCATACATCGGGGCACTGGGCAAAACCAAAGAAAACCACCACTGCTTTGCCTTTGAAATCGGCCATCGTGCGCAGCTTGCCAAACTGGTCTGTGAGTGAGAAATTTTGCGCATAGTCAGCACCCGTCACATCCACACTTTTAAACGGTACTTGTGTCTCAGTGCACCCCGATAGGATGAAAATAGTGGCTATCGCCCAAGCAAATGCTGCACGGGTAGCTATATTTTTAATAGTAAGCATATTTTGAGCTTTCAAGGTTGGCATAGCTGCCAAAGCGGCTACAGCACATAGTGGTCTACCAGCAGCGCAGCAAACAGTACGCTTAAATGCACCAGTGAAAACCGAAAGGTTTTGCGGGCTAATGCGTCGCTGTAGTTTTGCCACAGTTTAATGCCGTAGTAGCAAAAACCCAGGCTCAAAACCACAGCCGCTGCCAGGTAAATCCACGAGCTCATGCCGTAGGCAAAAGGCATCAGGCAGGCGGCAAACAAGACAATGGTGTAGAGCAAAATTTGCAGCCGTGTAAACTCGTTGCCGTGGGTTACGGGCAGCATGGGCAGGCCGCTTTTGCGGTAGTCTTCTACCCGGTACAGGGCCAAGGCCCAAAAATGGGGCGGAGTCCACAAGAAAATAATTAAAAACAAAATCAAAGCTTCGGGCGACACGCCGCCTGTCATGGCGGCCCAGCCCAGCACCGGCGGCATGGCCCCCGATGCGCCACCAATGACGATGTTTTGCGGTGTGAGCGGCTTCAAAATCACGGTGTAAATGACGGCATAGCCAATAAAAGTGGCAAAGGTCAACCACATGGTGAGTGGGTTCACGTACACGTACAGCAGCCAGGAACCGGCAGCGCACAGCAGGGCCGAGAAGGTGCCGGTTTGCAGGTCGCTTATTTCGCCTTGGGCCGTGGGCCGCCAAGCGGTGCGGCGCATTTTGGCATCAATGCCTTTTTCTACCAAACAGTTAAACGCCGCCGCCGCGCCTGAGACCAGCCATATGCCCAGGCTGGCCACCAGCATGGTTTGCACTTCGGTCCAGCGCGGCACACCTGGCACAGCCAGCACCATGCCAATGACCGCGCAAAACACAATCAGCTGGATCACGCGTGGTTTGGTCAGGGCGTTGAACTGGGCTATTTTGCCCTTGCGCGGCGCAGTAAGCGGCAGCGTGATGGGCGGCTGTGTTGTTGCGTTGGCCTTGCTCATCGCGTACTGCCTGAGAAAGTATTGACCGATGCGCTCACCTGGCCCATGCCATGCAGGCTAGAAGGTGCCACCCCAGAGCGGTCTAGCGCGTCGCTGGCGTACTGCCCAGCGCGTGCAGTAGCCAGCACCCCGGTTATCACAATCACCAAGCCTGCTGCGCCGCCCGTGTGCGATACCGCAGCCAGCAGCGGCCAGCCCAGCACCACATTGCTCAGGCCTGTGACCAGCTGCCACAGCAGCAATGCAACTGTCCACCACGCTGCTGTGCGCGCAGCGCTGTGCGCCGGGGAACTGCGCACCATCTTAAAAGCTGCCACGCCCAGCACGGCAAAAAGAACAAAGGCAAACATCCGGTGCACGATGTGGATGGCGGTTAACCCGGGCAGCGTCATATTGGCCCCTGCGCTGGTGAGCCCCAGCGGACGCCACAGTTCAAAGCCTTCGCTCAGGTTCATGGGCGGCACCCACTGGCCTTGGCACATGGGGAACTCGCTGCAGGCCAGCACCGCATAGTTGGTGCTAACCCAGCCGCCCAGTGCAATTTGCAGCCACAGCAAAGCAAAACCCGCCACCAACCAGGCGCGCGCGCCTGAAGACAGGTTGGCGGCTGAAGTATCGCTACTGAGCTCATTGCCCAAGCGGTAGCGCGCAGCCTGCATTTGCAGCAACGCCAGCAGCACCATGCCGCCCAGCAGGTGCATGGTGACAATGGCGGGAAACAGCTTCATGGTGACCGTAAGCGCACCAAATGCGCCCTGCAAGCACACCCACAGCAAGGTTAGCGTGGCCAGCCAGGGCGATACTGCCAAGCGGCGGTGCAGCTGCTGGCGGTGCAGCCAAGCCATCAGCGTGATAACCAAAATCAGCACGCCTACGCCGCTGGCAGCATAGCGGTGCACCATCTCGATCCAGGCTTTTTTCTGGGTTACCGGGCCGTGCGGCATGGCCGCTTGTTCTGCGGCTATCTGCGCTTTGGCCCCAATGGGGCTGGCGCTGGCGTAGCAACCGGGCCAGTCAGGGCAGCCTAGACCTGAATCAGTTAAGCGGGTGAAAGCGCCAAACAGCACCAAATCAAAGGTTAAAAACAAAGTCAACAGGGTTAAAGCGCGCAGGCGTTGCGGCAAAGAAGCTTGGCGGTTGCGCAACCAGACCCAGGCCAGGGGGCCCAGGGCTATCACCAAGCCCAGCAGCAACAGCTGCAGGACAGGTGCAAAGTTGTACAGCGCTGGGGCTGAGGTCTCGGTCATCAGGGCTGCCCTGCTTTCTCGCGGCCTGCACGGTCCCAGCTGTTGGAGGCGCGCAGCAAGCGTTCTATGTCGCGCTTGGCTTTGGCGGGCTCAATGTCAGCGGGGAAGCGCATCATCCAGTTGCCTGCGGGGTCAACCAAGTACAAATGGTCGGCCAGCGCGCGGCCAGGCGCGGGCCTGAGCCATTGGGCTATTGCGACCTCAGGCATGCGCAAGGCATACGTGTCTAGCAGGGGGGCGTGCACTTGGGGCGCTAGCGCGGGGGCGATAGGCGCGTCGTCGGTAATGAGCCATATGCGGTCTAGGCGGTCTTTCTCGCGGCCCAGGCCTTCGCGCATTTGGCGCTGCAGGTAGATTTGCTTTTCGCACACCGCATTACAAGACCCTGGGGCCACGCTGACCAGCAGCCACTGGCCTTTGAAGGTCGGCAATTTACTGGCTTTGCCGTCCAGTGCCAGCACGGGCACATCGGGCAGCGGCTGCGCAGGGTTAACCAGCTCGCCGTAGTTACGCCTGCCCTCAGGCCGCACTACGTAAAAAGTAAAGTAAGAGGCTAACACTGGCGCTGCGCACACCAGCATCACCAACAGCATTTTCCAGCGGCCAGACATTTGGCGCTGGGGCGTGGGTGCGCCGGGTGTGGGCAGGCCATGCACCGTCATGGTCAGCGGTGCATCAGGCGCTGCAGCACCCGCTTGGCCAGCTGGTGAGAGGGCATTAGGGTTTTCGGCGGCGTGGGGCAATGAATTGGAACCAGACATAAAGTACTATTATCAGCCCGCAAAGGGCAAACCATTGAAAAGCATAACCATAGTGTTTTGCGACACCTGCATCCGCCTGCGGCCAATCGCGCAGCAAGCCGTCTTCTAGCGCAGGCTTGGCCTGTGCGGGCGAAGCTGAAGAGTCTGAGGCAAGTTCAGATTGCAACACCGCCAAAGGCAGAAGACGCACCTTACTGCCAAAATCAACAGTGGGTAGATTTTGCCTAATAGGTGATGCCCTTGCTGCATCCGGTGCACTCTCGCTGGCCTCGCCCAGGGCGTACACCCGCGATATGCTTTCAATCACCCTGCCCTGCACTAGCGCGCTGGTTGGCGGCGTGGGCACGTCGGGCAGGCGTGTGCGGTCTTGCACATTGCGCGCAACCCAGCCGCGCTGCACCCATACGGCTGTAAGCCCATCGTCCAGTAACAGCGGGGTGACGACATAAAACCCAGCGCGCCCCGCCATAAAACGGTTGTCTAAGAAAAATGTGTATTGCGCCAGCCAAGTACCGCGCAAGTCCACTGTGCGGTGAACGGTTGCTGCGGCAGGCAGCGTGTTATTTGTAAGTGCTGGGAGCTTATTTTGCGCTGCAATACGGCTTGCCAAGGCCTCTTTGCCCGCACCGCGCCGCAGCTGCCAAGTGCCCAAGGCCGCAGTGGCTGCCATGCCCAGCATGGTCAGCACCAGCAGCACCCAGCGCAGCTTAGCCATGCGCATTGCTGCGGATTTTGGGCTGCCACGCGGCTGTGGGGGCAGGTTCACAGGATAATCAACCTTATGCAATTTCTTATCGCCATCGCGTTCATCGCCATCCTTGCCAGTTTAGCTGCAGCCCTGTTTTTTATGATGCGCCCAGGCGCTGACCCTGATGCTGCCGAGCAGCCCCAAGGCGACGACACCACCTCGCGCGCAGCCCAGCGCAACAAAGGCATGGCCCGTGCGCTGGCGGTGCGGGTGGGGGTGTCGGTGGTGCTGTTCATTTGCGTTTTGTTGGCTTGGAAACTGGGCTACATTCAACCGCATGGGCTACCTACTGGAAAATAAAAAAGCCGCTAAGCGGCTTTTTTTATGCTGGGTACCTGAGAGCTACGTGCCCAGGTAGACCCAGTGGAATGGTTCCCAGCGCAATAATTTCCGGCCCAGTAATTCCTGGCGCTGTGATTGCCTGGTACGCAGCATAAGCTTACAGCCAGTACACCAAGATGTACAAGCCCAACCAAACTACATCGACAAAGTGCCAGTACCATGCTGCGCCTTCAAAGCCAAAATGCTTCTCGCTGGTAAAGTGGCCTTTTTGCAAACGCAACGTAATGAACAGCAGCATCAGCATGCCCACAAACACGTGGAAGCCGTGAAAACCCGTCAGCATGAAGAAGGTGGAGCCAAATATGCCTGAGGTTAACTTTAGGTTCAGGTCGTTGTAGGCATGGTAGTACTCGTAGCCTTGTACAAACAAGAAAACCGTACCCAGTAAAACGGTAGCCCACATAAAGCCAATTGTTTTGGCACGCTTACCGGCTAACAAAGCATGGTGGGCAATCGTGATAGTCACCCCCGATGTCAATAGCAACGCGGTGTTGATGGTAGGCAAAGGCCAAGGCCCCATGGTTTGAAACGGCTCCACAATGCCAGCGGGCGAGGTGGTGGCACCCGCCATCACGCTAGGCCAAGCAGCTTTAAAGTCAGGCCAAAGCAACGCATTCTCTAAGCTGCCCAGGGCAGGCACTGAATGGGTACGTGCCCACCACAGTGCAGTAAAAAATGCACCAAAAAACATCACTTCAGAGAAAATAAACCAGCTCATGCTCCAGCGGTACGACAGGTCAATCTTGTGGCCATACAAGCCAGACTGGCTCTCTGCAATGGACTGCTTAAACCACACAAACAGCACGGACAACCACCACACCATACCGAAAGCCAGCGAGTAAGCACCCCAACCTGCCCCGTTCACCCACTGGCCAGCGCCAAGGATGACAAAGAACAAACCTATGGATGCCATCACCGGGTAGCTGGAAGGCGCGGGGACAAAATAGTACGGTGTGCCGCTGTGGCTAGCTGAACTCATGGTTTTAAACTCCTACTCTCAATTTTACTAATTCAATTTTCAATCTGGTGTGTGCCAAATTACGGTGGGGTATGGGCTTGCCAGATACTTATTTAGCCGCCACAACAGCCCATTGCACAAAAAATACCAAACTTGCTACCAGCACGATCACTGCGCCCATAGCCACCACAATCAAATGCACAGGGTTAACTTTGTCTGCATCTTCTTGCAGCTCACTGCCTTTGCGAAGGCCTACAAAAGACCATGCCACCGCCTTGATAGTGCGCAGCCAAGCGCCTTTGCGCTGCAGCACATTCTCGCTCATACAGGTACCTTGGCGCTTACATCTGCAGGCACAGTTGCTGGGGCTGCAGCAGGCAAATTAACGGGCAAATTACCAGATGCTTTCCCGGGCACAACAAACGCTGCATTGGTGGCTGGTGCGGGAGGCGTTTTGCCGCCCACCTCAAAAAACGTGTACGACAGCGTGATGGTGGTCACGTCTTTGGACAATTTGGGGTCGATCACAAAGGCAACAGGCCAAGTTTTCTTCTCACCCGGCTCTAGGACGTACTGGTTAAAGCAAAAACACTCTAGCTTGTTAAAGTGCGCTGATGCTTGCTTGGGCGCGTAGCTAGGTATCGCTTGCGCTGCCATTCGGCGGTTTTGAATATTTTGAAACTCGTACATGACCGTGGCCAGCTCGCCAGGGTGTACTTGGATTGAGCGCTGCGCAGGTTTAAAGTCCCACGGCCCACGTGAGTTAGCGTCAAACTCTACAGTGATGGTGCGGGTTTTATCGACCTGGGTATTGGCCAAAATTTTACTTTTAGCACCTGGGATGTCTTTTTCGCCCAGCGCCAAAATGTTGACACCCGTCATTTTGCAGATGGCTTTGTAAATCGGCACCAAGGCATAACCAAACGCAAACATGCCCAAGGTGACGATGGCCAGCTTGCCCACCATTTTGATATTTTCAGTTTTCAGGCGCATAGCTAGTAGAGCTTGGCTATTTGGCAGCAGCCGCAGTGGGTGCAACCGCTGGCAGCGCCGATGGGATGCTGATGGCGGCGCTGCCGGTCATTTTGGCAGGCGGTTTGGCGGCACCAAAAAACACCAGGCGCACCATAAAACCGACGAAAAATATCACTGCGATAGAGCCGAGAATCAGCCCTAACCGCAGGTTATTTTTACTTTGCTCAGGTGTCAACATGGTCGTATTTTTAGCTATTTAATGGTTTTTAAAAAGCCAGCACTTTGGTTGCAGACTTGTCTAGCTTAGGCGGTGTTTCAAAGGTGTGGAAGGGCGCTGGCGACGGCACTTCCCACTCCAAACCTTCGGCGCCGCGGCCATCAGGGTCTTGCCATGGGTTCTGCTTGGCAGGCTCGCCCTTGCCCATCATGGTAGGCAAAATAATAAAGAAGAAGAAATACACCTGTGCAATACCGAAGGCAAACGCGCCTACCGAGGCAAGTGCATTAAAGTCTGCAAACTGCATAGGGTAGTCAGCGTAGCGGCGCGGCATGCCTGCCAGGCCCAAAAAGTGCATTGGAAAGAAGGTGACGTTAAACGCAATCAGGCTCCACCAAAAATGAATTTTGCCGCGTGTTTCGTTGTACATCACACCTGTCCACTTGGGCGACCAGTAGTAGTAACCTGCAAACAAAGCGTACAGCGAACCTGCCACTAACACATAGTGAAAGTGTGCTACCACGTAGTAGGTGTCTTGCACTTGGGTGTCGATCGGTGCGACCGACAAAATCAGGCCGGTAAAGCCGCCCATGGTAAACACAAAGATAAAACCCACAGCAAACAGCATGGGGGTTTCAAAGGTCATCTCACCTTTCCACATCGTGGCTATCCAGTTGAAAATCTTCACGCCAGTAGGCACTGCGATGAGCATGGTGGCGTACATAAAGAACAACTGGCCGGTCACTGGCATGCCGGTGGTGAACATGTGGTGTGCCCACACAATGAAGGACAAAATAGCAATCGATGACGTAGCATAGACCATGGAAGCGTAACCAAACAGCTTCTTGCGTGCAAAAGCCGGAATGATTTGGCTGACGATACCAAAGGCCGGCAAGATCATGATGTACACCTCAGGGTGGCCAAAGAACCAGAAGATGTGCTGGAACATCACCGGGTCGCCGCCGCCTGCAGGGTTAAAGAAACTGGTGCCAAAGTGGCGGTCAGTCAAAGTCATGGTGATGGCACCGGCCAGCACGGGCATGACAGCAATCAGCAGGTAAGCCGTAATCAGCCATGTCCAGCAGAACATCGGCATTTTCATGAGCGTCATGCCCGGTGCGCGCATGTTCAAAATGGTAACGATGATGTTGATCGAACCCATGATGGAGCTTGCGCCCAAAATATGCAGCGCGAAAATACCAGCGTCCATGCCGGGGCCCATTTGCAGAGACAGCGGGGCGTACAGCGTCCAGCCACCTGCGGGTGCACCGCCAGGTAAAAAGAAGCTGCTCACCACCATCAAGGCGGCAGGAATCATCAGCCAGAAACTGAAGTTGTTCATCCGGGCAAATGCCATGTCGGCTGCACCAATTTGCAGGGGAATCATCCAGTTAGCAAAACCTACAAAGGCCGGCATGATGGCACCAAACACCATGATAATGCCGTGCATTGTGGTGAGCTGGTTAAACAGTTCAGGGTTGACCAATTGCAAACCAGGCTGGAAAAGCTCTGCACGAATACCCAAGGCCAATACGCCGCCAATCATCAACATGCTAAAGGCGAACAGCAGGTACAGGGTACCAATGTCTTTGTGGTTGGTGGCGTATACCCAGCGGCGCCAGCCTGCAGGGGCGTGGTCGTGGTGATCGTCATGGCCGCCAGCAGTGGCATGGCCGTGGTTGTCTAAAACTGCGCTCATATTTTGTCCTTCGGGTGCTTGGGCAAGATGAAGTGGTGTAAAGGTTTATTTGCGTGCAGACGTAATGTCAGCGGGTTGCACGATCTGGCCAGTTTTGTTGGACCAGTTGTTCTTGGTGAACGTAATCACCGCTGCAAGTTCTGTATCGGACAACTGCTTCCAGGCAGGCATCGCTCCGTTGTTTTGGCCATTGAGCAGGATGCTGATCTGTTTTGCTTTATCGGCATCGAGCACCACCGCTGCACCATCTAAAGGCTTGATGGGGCCAGCACCCTTGCCTGTGGCTTGGTGGCAGGCTGCGCAATTGGCGTTGTAGACTTTTTCACCGCGTTTGGTCATGTCGTCCAGTGTCCACACTTTTGTTGGATCGTCGGCTTTGGCTGCGAGCTTTTTCTTCTCAGTATCAACCCATTTGCTGTAGTCTTCTGCGCTCACCACCTTCACGTGGATGGGCATGTAAGCGTGCTCTTTACCGCACAGCTCTTGGCACTGGCCGTGGTAGTCGCCAATTTTTTCAGCACGAAACCAAGTGTCGCGTACAAAACCAGGAATTGCGTCTTGTTTGATACCGAACGACGGCACTGCAAAGGCGTGAATCACGTCGTTGGCCGTGGTGATAATGCGGATTTTTTTGTCCACCGGTACCACCATTGGGTTGTCTACCTTGAACAAATAATCGTCTGGCACTACGGTGCCTTTGGGCAGACCGCTGTTGGACAGCTCGCGGTGCGTGTTGTCGAGCGTAGAGATAAAGCCAATGCCTTCGCCCTCACCCTTGATGTAGTCGTAGCCCCATTTCCACTGGTAACCCGTGGCTTTGATGGTCAGGTCCGCGTTGGTGGTGTCTTTTTGCGCAACCAACACTTTGGTAGCAGGCAAGGCCATGCCAATGACGATCAAGAAAGGCACAATCGTCCAGCCAATTTCTACCCACAGTGGCTCAGACAGTACTTGGGCCTTGTGGCCTACAGATTTACGGTGCTTCCAGATGGAATAAAACATGACCCCAAAAACCACCAAGAAAATGACCAAGCAAATGATCATCATGAACCAGTGCAACCAATGCTGCTCTACGGCAATTTTGGTCACTGGAGCAGGCAAATTTAGCTGCCAGTTAGCTGGGCCGCCGGGCAGGTCATTGACGGCGAAGGCGGCCGTGCTTAGGGCTGCGCTAGCACCTACGGTTAGGTTTTGCAGCAGGCCCTGCAGCGTGCTGGAGATGCTTTTCATCTTGTTCACTTCTATTTGCCTCAAATTAACATCGACTAAATAACAAAAATTTCTCTACCAGCTTTGCCACTGCACCTAGGCAGCCCGCAAAGCCATCCGAATCTCTTTGGCCAATGCCGGGCGCAACTCAGGGCGAATATGCCGCCCCACCTGCACCTTGCGGCCTTGGCCTGACAGCTCGATCAACGATCTGTCACTGCTGTGCGGCTCTACACGCACCCACGCAGCATTAAATTCTGCACGCACCGTCTGCCCGCCATGGGTTTGCTCCACTACCAATTGGCTGCCCTGCAGCACAATGCGCTCGCCATCCGTAGCGTGGCGCGCGTAAATGACAAAGGCTGTACCCACCATCAGCAGCTCCAGCCATGCAAAAGGCATGATCATGGTGGCACCTTGCAGCCAAAAACCTCCGGCTATCCCTAGCGAGATAACGCACAAAGAGGCATATAGCCAGCCAAGCTGAGCAGGCGTTACCGAGCAATTGCGCAGCAATTTCCAATGGATTTGCTGGCCTGACACGGTAGCGAATCGAAAATTAAAATTCGACACGGACACAGTTTCACATCAATCTTTCAAAGTCCACCCAAAAAAACAGCAGAAGACTCTTTGAAAGTAGCGTGGGAACATACCCAAAAACATTTCTTGGGCGTATTGTAGCGCGGGTTGACCCTTGTTTAGCTGGGAAAGCCCGCTTTTAGAGGCGGGTTTTAGGCTACTTTCGCCCGGGCTTGCCCTGCGCCAGCATGCTGCGCATGTCTTGCATCGACACGGCTGACTGCGTGCTGACTTTGATGCGCGGTAGCGGCTTGTAAGCGTGGCCGTAGATGACCTCAAAGGTGAACGTGACCGCACCGCCTGCCCCAGGGCCGCCCCAGCGCTCTTGCATGGCCGCCTCTAGCCGGGCCAGGTAGCCGCGCCCGCGCAAGGCACTGTAGCGCTGCGGGTGCAGATTGCGGCCCAGGCCGCGCAGCTCTTGCAGGGCGCGGGCGGGTGTGACAAAACTTAAGGTGATGCGCTCCATGTCCATCACCGGCTCGGCAAAGCCAGACTGCACCAGCATGTCGCCCCAGTCGTGCATGTCGGTAAAAGCATGGCTGCAGGGGCCTAGACCCAGGTCGTGGTAGAGGCTTTGCAGCTCGCGCAGGGTATCGGGCCCCAGGCATGAAAACATCAAAAACCCATCGACCGACAAGGCCCGCTGCCACTGCGCCATCAGCGCGAGTGGATCAGGGTGCATGTGCAGCAGCATATTGGCCCACACCAGCTGCACAGCGCCGTCGCTAGGCTCCTGCGGCTGGGCTGCGGGGGCTTGCCAGCGCTGCCAATGGTAAATAGGTTTAGCTACATATTTAATAGCTGCTTGTGCAGCATTTCCTTGGGCCTCCACCATAAAACATGCTGATTTTGGATAGTTGGCAACGATTTTTTGGTGCGTTTGTAAACCACCGCGCAAAGGTGCCCAATGTGCCCAAGCAGCGGGGGCCTTTTTAATCCACTGCAAGCGCTCTTGCATGCGCGTGCCCACCTCTTCGTGCAGCCACGGGGCCTGCAAGGCCGTGGCAAGTGGGCGGTGCTGCGCCCAGCGCGAGGCAGCGGCTGGGTCGATGGTGGGCGGGCGTTGGTTGGGCATCCGGGGTAAAAATGGCTGCAGGGCAGTGGAGCTGATGAAGGGCGGGAAAGGGGTTGGCGCAGGGCAGTTAATTTGCGAGGCTTTCAGCGAGTATATTGGGCTGGTTATGCCTACTGCGCCATTTAAGCCCTTTTGCCTGTGTTCTCACGCCTCCTAAGCCTGGCGGCCAACGCTATGCCCAGCCAGTGCAGCGTGTGCCGTACAGGGGGTACAGCGCGGGTGTGCAGTGCGTGTACCGGCCAATTCGCCCAGTTTCAAACCCGCTGCAGCACCTGCGCACTGCGCATGCCCCAGCCGCTGGCCGGCACACCCCTGCGCTGCGGCGAATGCTTACGAACCCCTGGCTCGCTGCACGCCTGCTGGGCCGCTGTGGACTACGGCTACCCTTGGGACACTTTGCTAGCGCAACTGAAGTTTCAGGGCGGCAAGGGCTTGGGCAGTGCTGGCCCAGGTGCAGACCCCGCCGTAGCCCGCGCATTGGCCGATATTATGGCTGCGCACAGCGGTATTGCGTCTGCTTTGTTGCACGCCAGCCTGGTTATACCTATCCCTCTGTCTTATGAGAGGCTGCGCCAACGCGGCTTTAACCAAGCCTTGGAACTGGGCAAACACCTGCTGGGCAGCACCGCATTAAGGGCTAAACTGCGCCCCGACTTGCTGCTGCGTACCCGCGATACTGCGCCCCAAATGGGCTTGGCGCGCGCCCAGCGCCTGCGCAATCTGCAGCATGCTTTTGCTGTAGAACCTGCGCTGGCACACCAAATACAAGGCGCGCAGGTGGTACTGGTGGATGACGTAACCACCACGACCGCAACCTTGTGCGCGGCCGCGCTGGCGTTGCGCGCAGCAGGTGCAGCGCAGGTGGTGGGCGTGGTCTTTGCGCGTACAGCGGCTTGATAGCGGGGCCTCAACCGCCATTGGGGGGCAGTTTTACCAGCCCGTTGCAGATTAAAAAGCTATAATAGCGGGTTACACTGAAAATTAGTGTGTGGAAAGTACATGGCATAGGGCTGTGCGGCTACCACGATGATGAAAGAACCCCCCATGAAAACTGGCATTCACCCCAATTACCGCGACGTGTGTTTTCAAGACCTGAGCAACGGCTTTAAGTTCGTAACACGCTCATGCGCGAACACCAAAGAAATGATCAAGATGGACGACGGCAAAGAATTGCCTCTGTACAAGCTTGATACGTCCAGCGAATCACACCCTTTCTACACTGGCACGCAAAAGTCGGTGGACAACATGGGTGGCCGCGTGGAGAAGTTCCGCAACCGTTTTGGTCGCACCACCACCACCGCTGCTGCAACCGCCGCTGCCGAAGCCGCTACTGCAGCCGCCGCTGCTGCAAAAGCCTAAAGTTACCAGGCAATACAAGGCAGCTCGGGCAACCGAGCTGCCTTTTTTTATTTTATTTTGGCACAGGTCTACACTCTGGCCATGGTGAACTCTCTGCAACTACGTGTCAAAGTCAGCCCTTAGCCGCACCGTGACCACCCACCCACCCACCCCCGCAATTGTTACGCAGTCAGCCGTGCGGCGCTTACCGCGCTTGGCGCTGTGGTTGTTTTGCTTGGCCTATGTACTGCCCGGCTTTATAGGCCGCGACCCGTGGCGCAGCCAAGATGCAGCCGCCTACGGCATGATGCGCGAACTGGCCACCGGTGCATCAGCTTGGTGGCCCCTGCAATGGCTAGGCCAAAGCCCAGACATACCCGCACTGATCCCTTACTGGCTGGGCGCATTGAGCATACGCCTAGCCCCCAGCTGGGTAGCGGCTGATTTTGCAGCGCGGGTACCGTTTGCGTTGCTGTTGGCGCTTACCCTGCTGGCCACTTGGTATGCGGTGTACTACTTGGCACGGCGGGACACCGCCCAGCCCGTGTCGTTTGCTTTTGGCGGCGAAGCCCAGCCTACCGACTACGCCCGCGCATTGGCCGACGGCGGCTTGCTGGCCATGATTGCCATGCTGGGCTTAGCCCAACTCTCACACGAGACTACGGCGTACTCTGCCCAGCTGGCTTTTACTGCGTTGCTGTTTTTTGCCTATGCGGCGTCGCCCTACCGGCCGCTGCTGGCGGCCATTGCTGCAGTAGTAGCTTCGCTGGGTTTAGCCCTCAGCGGTGTACCTGCTTTTGGCTTGGCGCTGGCCTGTGCAGGTGCGCTGGCACGAGTGGCTACCCTCACGATGGGTTTGCCAAAAAATACCGAAAACAGTGCTGTGGCGTTGTACTGGGCCGTGTATTTTGCCGCGCTGGGCGGCGCTGCGGCTTATTTGGCGGTGCAACTGGGCTTGTGGCACGCGCAACCGGGCACTCTGCCTGCCGGCTGGGCCGACTGGAGCGCTTGGGGCAAGCTGATGCTGTGGTTTACCTGGCCAGCATGGCCTATGGCACTGGTAGGCCTGTGGAAATGGCGCGCTTGGTGGCGGCATTTTCATATTGCCTTGCCACTGGCGCTGGCAGCAGTGATTGTGGTGGCCACACTGATTGCGCCCAGACCTGACCGCACTTTGCTGCTGGCCGCGCCCACGCTGGCTTGCTTAGCGGCTTTTGCACTGCCCACCCTGCAACGCAGCATTGCAGCGCTGATTGACTGGTTTACTTTGCTTTTTTTCTCTGGCTGCGGCTTGGCCATATGGGTGATATGGATTGCCATGCAAACCGGCGTACCCGCGCAGCCCGCCGCCAATGTGCGCCGCTTGGTGCCAGGTTTTGAGGCCAGCTTTCAGTGGCTGCCATTCATAGCCGCTTTAGCCGCCACAGTGGCTTGGGGCTGGCTGGTGGCATGGCGTGCAGGCCGCCACCGCGATGCGCTGTGGAAAAGCCTGGTGCTGCCCGCAGGCGGTGCCGCCATGTCATGGCTGTTGCTGATGACACTATGGATGCCGTTGCTGAACTTTGTGCGCAGCGACCTGGCCTTGGCGCGTCAAGTGGCCAGCGCATTAGACAGCAGCAGCACCAGCGCAAAAGGCTGCGTAGCCACCTACGGCCTGTCGCAAGCCGAAACCGCAACCCTGGCCCACCACGGCGGCTGGGTGCTGCTGCCTGTGCAAACCAGCACAGCCAACACGTCCGTTGGGCAATGCCCTTGGCTGCTGGTGGGCGCACGCGCGCAAGCCGCCTTTGCCAGCACGCCGCAAGCAGCGCAGTGGCAACAGTTTAGCGCAGCACGCAGGCGCTCATCTGACACCGACGACCTGCTGGTCTACCAGCGCGCAGCATCTGCACCGCCCAGCGCAGCAAAGCCAATCGCGCCAGCGCAGCGCCCATAACAACCGTCATAAGCAACCGTTATCTGCAAGCGCAGATAGTTGTTGGACTACAAACACTTTGGGTTTATCGACACTTGGCTTGGCTGTGTGGGGTATTTATATTTTATTTTCAGGCGAGTTCATCCAACAGTGCTTTCGCTGCTTGCAGGTCTTTGGTGCCAAATCCCTCGGTGAACCAGTGATAAATGTCACACAGTACTTTGTGAGCTTGGGTTTTTTTGCGCTGGCTCTGCCACAGCCGTGCAAGACCCATCGTTGCTCTAAGCTCAAGTGATTTCGCCTCTTGAGCCTGGCTGATGCGAATCGCAGTAACGAAAAACTCCTGCGCTTGCGCCTGTGCCTCCTTATGGACATTGGCATCGGCGGTGGGTGCTGCCAAGCAGGCTTGTAGTGTTGTATCCCCCTTCAGTCGGTACAGCTCAGCCTCATAAAAGCGCTCACCCGTTGCTTCCACGGCAGCCAAGGCCTCGTCCAGCAGGCTCAGTGCGCTTGCCCATGCGCCTGTCGTGCTCGTGGCTTCGGCCAAAAGGGCCAGAAAATACGGACGATAAACGTCTGCACCGGTCGCAGTTCCGGTTGCAAGGCCTTCTTGCATCAGAACGATGCCTTGGGCAGCCTGCCCTTGCTGTGTCAATGCCCAACCCTGCGCCACGACACCCCAGGCGCGGTAGAGCGGCAATCCTTGCCCGGAAGCAAGATCGATGCAGTGGGTGGCACGCTGACTTGCAGCATCAGCCTCTTGGCGATACTGGTGAAGCCAGGCCAGCCAACATTGCGCGAATACCAGACTTAGCGGGTGCCCCAATTCTTGGGCAAACGTCAACGCTTCTTGCCCCAGCGCCAAGGCACGATCTGGATAGCCCAATATCCACATGGGAAGGGAATAAAAACCTCGTGTAGTCACGCCCAGGTCAATGCCGTAAATGTTGGCAAGCGCGCGATGCAGATCGCGGTCGTACATGGATTTGGCCTGTTCGTAGTACCGCGCCGATTCAACGATTACACCCCGCTGAAACAGCGCCATGCCCAAGTGGTATCGACTCAGCATTTTGAGCCCCACCTCTGTCTGACGCTCGCTTTGGTCAACCAATTTTTGTGCGAGCTCCAATGCAGGCGCTGTCTGTCCGCGTACCAGGTAGTACAAAACCAGGCCTCGAACGGCTTGAAAAAGCTCTGGCGTCTCGCCAACCTGCGCAGACAGCTCATGCGCCCGTGTGTAGATCCCGGATAGCTGTGCTGCACCATAGCCCTTGACAGCGGCAATGGACACACCCAATGTGACGTTGAGCAGTAACTCGTGTTGCGCACTTGCCGGGGTCTGGGCTTGGGTAGCAAGAACCTCTATGCCTTTGGTAAGGTGTGCAATGGCTTCGTGATGTGCCAAGCGCTGTGCGGCCCGTTGGCCCGCTCGGAGCCAGTAAACAACGCTTTGCGCCGCACACCCTGCTTCGGTGTAGTGGTAGGCCACTAACTCGGGCTGGGTTTGAACCACACTTGCAAATTTAGCCTCCAACACCTCGGCGCAGCGCTGGTGATAAAGCTGACGTGTTCGCCGCAGCATAGATTGATAAGCCGCATCCTGCACTAGCGCATGCTTGAACACATATTTGGCCAGCGGCAACTGCCCGCGTTGGTAAATCAGCTCTGAGTCGATGAGTTTTGCCAAGCCCTGTTGCAATTGTTTATCATCAATGACACTCAGAGCATGCAGCATTTCATAGGCAAATTCGCGCCCAATCACGGCACCGAGTTGAGCAACTTCTCGCACAGCGGGTGTCCTATCCAGACGGGCCATGAGTGAGTCTTGCAAAGTGGTGGGTATGGCAACATCCGACAAAGGGCGTATGAGCCGATAGTGATCGGGTGCCTCTTGCAAGATATCTGACTCCAGCAACGCTTTGGTCAACTCCTCAACATACAAAGGCACACCATCGGCTCGGCTGGCAATGTGCGTGAGCACCTCAGCAGGAAGTCGCTTACCCAATGCAAGGCGAGTCATGATTGCTTCGGCATCGGCTGGCTCTAGACGGTTGAGCAAGACAGTGCTGATGTGGGACCGCATGGGGAACAGCGTCACAAAATCTGGGCGGAAGGTTAGTAACGCGAGTATCGAGGCTGAAGGCGCTCTCTCCACCAGCAGGCCAAGCAGCTCCAGCGTTGTGGGATCGGCCCAGTGAATATCCTCCCACAGTACCAATACGGGTTGGCGTTGTGCCTCAGCCAGTAACCAGGCACTCAACGCCTCCAGGGTTTGCTCTCGCTGTTGTTTGGCTGAAATATTCAGGGCGGGATAACGCGTCTCTGGCAGCGGGATAGACAGCAGCAATGCAAAAAGGTGAACCATATTGGTAATATGGGCCGCATAGGTCTGCAACCCTCGCTCCAACTTCTCTAGCTTCACATGGGCATCATTTTCTCGCTCCAAATTGAAAAGCTGCTGCATGTGAACGATCACTGGATGCAAGGCACTGTTTCTGTGATGGGGCGAGCAGCGAAACGTAATGCGAGGAAACCCCTCCTGCGCCGCCAGCGCACGCATGGCATTGACTAGACTGGACTTGCCGATGCCAGCCTCGCCGCTGACCAGTACCACCTGGCCGCGTACTGATTTGCATTGCTCCCACCTTTGTCGCAGCAAGGTAATTTCAGCCTCACGTCCCATCAAGTGCAAGGGGTTATAGTGCACGGCGTCATCTATGTTTTGCTCATCCATTCGAAGCCCCATCACTTGCCAAACCTCAACGAGTTCACTGACACCTTTCAAAGTCTGCGGCCCTAGCGTTTGGATGGCGAAAGTGTCTGATAACAAGCGTAAGGTCGCCTTGCTGATCACCACCGTATTGGGCTGCGCCAAAGCCTCAATGCGCGATGCAACATTGGGGGTTTCTCCCAGTGCCAATTGTTCATGGCGGCCTCCCCCGCCCATCTGGCCCACCACCACCGGCCCTGTGTGGATACCAATGCGTACCGCAAGCTCTGCACCGTACTTTGTTTGCAACTGACGGTTAAGCGACACCATGGCAACGACAATACCCAGCCCAGCATATACAGCGCGCTGGGCATCGTCTTCATGGGCTTGAGGGTATCCAAAATAAACCAGCAAACCATCGCCTAGATATTGGGCGATGTGGCCTTCGTACTGCTGAACCACACTGGCAGCAGTTTCTTGGTACGCGCGTACAACCTCCCGCAAGTCTTCTGGGTCTAGCTTGCCAGACAGCGTCGTAGAGCCAACAAGGTCACAGTACATCACGGTAAGCTGACGGCGCTCAGCTAAAGCTTGAACAGCGTTTTGAGTTTGCGCCGGGATGATGGAGGCGGTTTCGACTTTGCCCTGTGGGTTTGCTTGTACCTGAGTCGGCTCAGCTACCTGCCGCTTGGCATCACGCGTTGTCATGCCACCTGTGCACACCAATCCTTTGCCATCCTCGTCATGCGCCACACCACGAAAAACAAGCTCCGCACGAACATCCTCAATCTCCTGCTCATTCAAACCCAAATCGCGCCGCAAGGCCTGGTAAGGAAGCCGATTTTCTAACAGCAGGCGCCCTGCAACCGTGACTAACACCTCATAAAACTTCATGCCCATTCCTTCTGATACTAGAGTGTCGCACCCGGCAGCGCCCATCCTGGTATGTAACGGATAGGAAATTCAACCACATGAGGGTAAGTATTGCACGGCTTTCCGACTAGCGAAGGCTTTTGACCTGTGAAATTTGTGCGGTCGCAGTCGCTTAAGGGGGGCAGGTTCGCCCTGGGTTGGCACCCAATTGCCGGGTGAAAACCTAGGTACTCCATCGCTCACAGTGGTTGTGATCGGCGGCACCTTGGTCGGTTGCGAAGGTACTTCCTGCTCTAGTACAGCACTGCTACCCAGCCAGCAACTTCCAAGTCTCCACCACCGAATCAGGATTCAGCGAGATAGCCGAAATACCTAGATCGGCTAGCCACTGCGCAAAGTCGGGGTGGTCGCTAGGGCCTTGGCCGCAGATGCCTACGTATTTGCCTTGTTCTAGGCAGGCTTTGATGGACATGGCGAGCATGGCTTTGACGGCGGGGTCGCGTTCGTCGAAGTCTTTGGCCAGCAGCTCTAGACCCGAGTCACGGTCTAGGCCCAGGGTGAGCTGGGTGAGGTCGTTGGAGCCGATGGAGAAGCCATCGTAGTACTCCAGGAATTGTGCGGCGAGGATGGCGTTGCTGGGTACTTCGCACATCATGATGTGGCGCAAAGCACCTGTGCTTTTTCCAGAGCTTTCGCCGGTGCTTTTTCCAGCTTCGCCTGTGTTTTTTCCAGAGCTTTCGCCTGTCACTTTGCCGCTGTTTGCGTCAGTAGTGCCACCCGTGCCGCGCCCCAGCCCGCATTTGTCCAGCAGCGCGCCTACGGCCTTGGCCTGGCCCAGGGTGCGCACAAAGGGCACCATGATCTCTACGTTGGTCAGGCCCATGTCGTTGCGCACACGCTTAATGGCTTCGCATTCCATAGCAAAGGCTTCGCCAAACTCTTGGCTGATGTAGCGCGCCGCACCGCGAAAACCCAGCATCGGGTTTTCTTCTTCAGGCTCGTAGCGGCTGCCGCCGATAAGCTTGCGGTATTCGTTAGATTTGAAATCACTCAGGCGCACGATGACGGGCTTGGGCCAAAACGCTGCGGCTATCGTGGCTACGCCTTCGGCTACTTTGTCGACATAAAAAGCGCGCGGTGATGCGTGGCCACGGGCTACAGATTCGACCGCCTTTTTCAAATCACCATCGACATTGGGGTAGTCCAAAATGGCTTTGGGGTGCACGCCAATGTTGTTGTTGATGATGAACTCTAGCCGCGCTAGGCCCACACCTTGGTTGGGCAGCTGGCAAAAGTCAAACGCGAGCTGGGGGTTGCCCACGTTCATCATGATTTTGGTTTTGATCTCGGGCATGGTGCCGCGCTGCACTTCGGTGACTTCGGTGTCCAGCAGGCCGTCGTAGATGAAGCCGGTGTCGCCCTCGGCGCAGCTTACTGTGACCAGTGTGCCGGTTTTGAGCAGCTCAGTCGCGTCGCCACACCCCACCACAGCGGGTATGCCCAGCTCGCGCGCGATGATGGCGGCATGACACGTGCGGCCGCCTCGGTTGGTCACAATGGCGCTGGCGCGCTTCATCACAGGTTCCCAGTTGGGGTCGGTCATGTCGGTCACCAAAATGTCGCCGTCTTGCACTTGGTCCATTTGGCTAATGTCGGTCACGTAGCGCACTTTGCCAGTGCCAATTTTTTGGCCAATCGCGCGGCCCTCGGCCAGCACAGTGCCACGGTTTTTAAGCTTGTAGCGCATCTCGGCTTTGCCTGCAGACTGGCTTTTTACTGTCTCGGGGCGGGCTTGCAATATGTAGATTTGGCCGTCGGTGCCGTCTTTGCCCCACTCAATGTCCATTGCGCGGCCGTAGTGCTTTTCGATAATGACAGCGTATTTGGCCAGTTGTTCTACATCAGCATCGGTCAAGCTGTAGCGATTGCGTTGCTCGGTGGGTACGTCGATGGTTTGCACCAGCTTGCCCGACTTTGCTTTGTCTTCAGCTGACGCAAACACCATTTGAATAAGTTTGCTGCCTAAGTTACGGCGAATCAATGCGCGCTTGCCTGCGGCCAACATCGGCTTGTGCACATAAAACTCATCGGGGTTTACCGCGCCCTGCACCACCGTCTCGCCCAGGCCATAGCTGCTAGTGATAAACACCACTTGGTCAAAGCCGCTTTCGGTGTCCATGGTAAACATCACGCCCGCAGCGCCCGTGTCGCTGCGCACCATGCGCTGCACACCTGCAGACAGCGCTACGTCGGCGTGGGCAAAGCCTTTGTGCACGCGGTAGCTGATGGCGCGGTCGTTGTACAGCGATGCAAATACTTCTTTCATCTTGTGCAGCACGGTGTCGATGCCCACCACATTTAAAAAAGTTTCTTGCTGGCCTGCAAACGATGCATCGGGCAAGTCTTCAGCGGTGGCAGACGAGCGCACAGCAAACGATGCTGCAGGGTTGCCGCTGCTCAAGGTGACGAAGGCATCACGAATCGCTTTTTCTAAATCAGCAGGGAAGGGTTGCGCCTCCACCATCGCGCGAATCTCGCCGCCCACGGTGGCCAGCGCACGCACGTCATCAGTGTTCAGTGCATTCAACTTAGCGTTGATTTTGTCGTCCAGCCCCGCGTGCTTTAAAAATGCGCGAAAGGCATGCGCAGTTGTGGCAAAGCCCGTGGGCACTTTTACACCCGTGGGCAATTGCGAAATCATCTCGCCTAGGCTGGCGTTTTTACCGCCTACCGACTCAACATCGCTGTTTCTTAGGTTCTCAAACGGAACGACCAGGGCGGTCGGTGAGAAGAGTGCAGACATGGGGAAGCTCCTAAAGTTAAATCTGGTT
>JAYWGO010000004.1:0-8840 GCA_043778205.1 Polaromonas sp.
CTGCCTGACCAGCCTCAGAAGGTGCTGAGTGCGGCTGCTCACATGCTTTCCAGTTTGTCGCAGTTCGTGGGTGTGGTGATGGCGCCGCGTCGAAGCTCGGTGTTTCGCCACATTGAGTTTTTGCGTTTGTCGGATCGAAGGCTGCTGGTCATCATCGTGTCGCCTGAGGGAGACGTACAAAACCGTGTAATTTTCACTGAGGCAGACTATCAGCAATCTGAGCTGATTGAGGCAGCGAATTTTTTAAACTCAAACTACGCTGGCCTTGCTATGGAAGCTGTGCAGGAGCGGCTCGGCACTGAGGTAGATGCGCTACGCAGTGAAATAGCCGTCCTCATGCAGACTGCCGTGCAGGTCAGCTCGGATGCTATTGCATCGACGGATGAAGTGGTTGTTGCCGGTGAGCGCAACTTGCTTGCAGTGAGTGATTTTTCAAGCGATATGGAAAGTTTGCGCAAACTTTTTGATCTGTTTGAGCAGAAAGCGCAACTGATCAAACTGCTTGATGTCTCCAGCAGGGCAGAAGGCGTGCGGATCTACATTGGTGGTGAAAGCCACGCAATTCCTTATCAGGAATTGGCTGTAGTCACTGCACCCTACGAAGTGGATGGGCGAGTTGTTGGCACGCTTGGCGTGGTGGGTCCGATGCGCATGCCTTATGAAAAAGTCATCCAGATTGTTGACATCACATCAAGACTTGTCAGCACAGCGCTCAGCCACAGCAAGTAGGCTCGTACAATATCCAGCGGTGCGGGGCGTTAGCTCAGTTGGTTAGAGCAGAGGACTCATAATCCTTTGGTCGTAGGTTCAAGTCCTACACGGCCCACCAACTCTTTTTACCCATCTATGGCCATCAGCGCTGACTCACAGATTTTTAAGCAATGCTTGCAGCAGGCCTGCTTGCTGTCGCACGCATTGATGGTGCAGCTGGTGCAGCAGGTGGTGGCGCTGATGCAGGCCAAGCAAGACAAGCTGACCGACATGCGCGAACGCATCCAGTGGGACGATGATGCACGTGCCCTGCTGCAGCAGCGCGAAGCACTGGCCGATGTGTTTGCCACTACGTTTCAACGCGTGCTAGATGTTGCAACGCAATCTGCGCCTGGCAGCTCTTTTGCAAGCCTTGGCGCTTCTACTACACAATCTGCCAACCTGGGCACAGTGCCCACCAAAGCCTTGCGCTTTGACCAGCTAGAGCTGGTAGACGACGCGCAGGTGCAGGGCCAAATAGAAACCGGGCGCTTGCAGCAAAGCGCAGAGGCTGCGTGCGAGCGTGAGCTGGCCGATCTGGATGCCCTGGTTTGCGCGGCACGTGGCTTAAAAACCGTACAACCGGAGCGCAACCCTTTGCGCCCCCGCACCTTTGGCGCTGCAATCACCCAAGCACTGGCGCAAATGAACGCCACCCCTGCCCAGCGTGTGCTGTGGACGCAACTGATAGGCACTGTGCTGGGCCCAGAGCTGCGTAAGCTGTACCCCAAGCTGGCTATCTTTTTGCAAAACCAGCAAGTGCAAGCGGTCAGCTACGGCGGCAGCTTTGCCATGCAGGGCGCTGGCAATGGTGGCAGTGGTGGCAATGGTGGCGATGCCGGGGGCAGCCAGGGGAATGCGCGTGGCGCTGGAGGCAACGGACAGAATGCCTCCGGCGGTTCTGCGGCACCAGGCGCCAAGAACGCCAGACCCGCAACGCTGCCTAAACGTGAGCGCAGCGCCCAAGCGCCCCAGCTGTCGGTAGACCAGCTTCGCCAAGTGCTAGGGGGCGAGCATTTTCGCCAGCCTAGGCAGCAATCTCGTGGCGCACAGCAGCACTACAGGCCGGGCACTTCTTCACAAAGTGAGTTCTCCCAAGATGGTGCCGGCTATGACGACGCTGCCCAAGACGATGCCGACCAAGATGAGTCTATGTACGACCGGTCTTCTAGCCCAGACGGTCTAGACAACTCCGCCCAACCCAGCACCCCAGAGCAGCAGCAAGCCTTGGCGCAAGACGTGGTGCGTCTGCTGGTGAACGCGCTGTGCGACAACCAGAGCCTGCTAGAGTGCGTGCGTGACTGGGTCGGCTCGCTAGAACCTGCGCTGCTGGCCTTGGCCAAAGTGGACAGCAGCTTTCTTACCAATACGGCGCACTCGGCCCGGCGCATGCTAGACGAAGTGGCCTCGCGCAGCTTGGGTTTTGGTGCCGACACGGCAGACGGGTTTGCTGCTTTTTTCAACCCTGTGCTAGCTGCCAGTGCACCGCTGCTGCCCCATGCCGTCCACAGTGCGCAGCCGTTTGACCAAGCCTGGCAGGCCATTCAAGAAGCCTGGTCGCATATTAAAACTGCAGGCCAACTGCAGCGTGAGCAAGCCCAGCAAGCCTTGGCAGAGGCAGAGCAACGCAGCGTGCTGGCTGAAAGAATAGCCCTGGAACTCACCCGTCGCGACGATGCCCGCTTGGCCCCCATTTTTGTAAAACAGTTTTTGGCCAGCGTGTGGTCGCACGTGCTGGCCAAGGCCAGGCTAGACACTGCTGCGCCTGAGAAAACCCAACTTTTTGAAGACACCGTGGCCCAGCTGCTATGGAGCGTGGTGCTTGACTACATTGCCCAAGACCGGCAGCGCTTGGTGCGCATGATTCCAGGCATGCTGGCCAACTTGCGCGAGGGCTTGCACAGCATTGGCGCAGTGCCGTACCAAACCGAGGTTTTTTTTGGCCAGCTGATGGACATTCACCAAGTGGTGCTGAGCGGTGGCAAGGCGCGTGCGCGCCTACCAGACAGCGCAAGTGCACAGGCCAACCCCGCGCTTGCAGCAGGGGCCGCAGCACCAACCGCTACAACAGGTAAAGCAGCACCTGCAGAGCCCCAAGCCGATCCCACAAAACCGGGCAATGGCGAGGAAGTATTTGAAAGTGCTGTGTGGCTGGCACCGCAGGAAATGTTGGACGCAGGCTTTGTAGAGGCCGACGAACCTGCGGGGCTTGATGGCAGCGACGAGGCTGATGCGTTAGAGGAAGATGAAGGTGGGGAAAGTGCAGAGGACCACAACCCTGCGCAAGAGGGTGCAGCGTTCGCGCAAACACAACCTACGCAAAAGGACAGCTACGAAACCCCAGCCAGTACTTTACTGACGCAGCCGCCCAGCCTGGGCAGTTGGATTGAGTTTTTAAGCCAAGACCAATGGGTGCGTGCCCAGCTTACATGGGCCAGCCCACAAGGCACCTTGTTTATGTTTACCGGTGCAGCAGGCAACCCGCACACCATGACACGCCGCGCGCTGGACAAAATGCTGGCCCGCCAAGCCATGCGCAGTGCGCAGCAAGGCAGTATTGTCAGCGGTGCGCTGCAGGCGGTCGCGCAAGCAGCGCTGCGCAGCAGCCAAGCTATTAGCGCATAGAGCCAATACAGCTTGCCGGATAACAGTATTTTTAAGTGCGCAGAAGTTTCTTGCGCACCAAATGAATGTTGTTGCGCAGCGAGTACAGCTCGTCTGCATACGACAACGGGATTTTAATTTGCTCTACCCGCGCGTCCAGCGCATTGAGTTCGGTTACCAGGGCTTTGTTCGCCTCGGGGTTGGCGTTATCGCGGTTTTCTATCTCGCGCAATTGTGCATACCATTTAAAAATACGCGAGCGCACCCTGAACTGGTACAGCGGCGGCAGTACACGCGACAGTGGCAGCAAGATTGCAATAATGATACCCAGCGCCACCCACATGCGCTCAATCAAATTGGCCATCCAAAACGACAGGTAACGCTGCAAAAACGGGGGGCCATTTTTAAGCTGGCGCTCGGCCTCTTTGGCCATGGGCAGCTCGTCGCCTTTGGCGTTAGGGTAGTCGCGCGACTTGTTAAACCAACCGGCCCCGCTGTGAATACGGTGCGCTGCCGTGGTAAACAACTGCACCAGCGCAGGGTGTGTAGCGTTGCGGGCAATGAGTGAAGTTGTAGGCCCCGCCAAGCGCACATCTTGCGGCGGGTTGTCAATCGACAAGTCCACCACGCCGCGCGGCAGCAGCGCGGGGGACAAGAAGGTAAACCTGCGCGAATACGCCTCGGCCTGCACAAAATCCATCAGCTTGATGCCCGGCGTTTGTAGCAGCATTTGCACCATCAACGACTCGGGTGCCGAGGCAAACACAATCGCATCGGTCTCGCTGCCCAGCAGGGCCATGGTGGCAGGGGTTTGGTCTAGTGTGGTCAGCTTGATGCTTTGCGCCTCGACCCGGTTGCTTTCTAGCAGGCGGTTCATCAGCTGGGGCACGCCGCTGCCGGGGGTGCCTACGTTCACACGCCAGCCTGCCAGTTGCGTCAGTGAGGTGAGCTTTTGGGACTCTGGCGCGCCCTTGAGCAAGCGCTGCGCTGCGTCTTCCCGGTAGAACAGCCAAATAGGCTCTAAAAACAGGCTGCCCAAGGTTTGCAGTTGGCCCTCGTCAGCTTCGTTAGGTTCAGCCGTGCCACCTTGCACAAAGCCAATGTCGGCCTTGCCCTCGCGCAGCAGCTGCAAATTGGCCGACGAACCTTCGGTTTGCAGCACCACCACGTCAATACCACTGGCCTTGAGTTCTTTCACATATTTTTTGCTGAACTCGTCATAGGCGCTCTGCGCCGGGCCTGCGGCCAAGGTCACAGTCTTCGGCGGGTTAGGGTCTAGCCACCAATAGGCCAGCGCCAATAGCAACACGCCCAAGGCGATAAAAGGGCCAAACGAAACCATCAGGTCACGAATGGAGACTAAGGTGTGGCGCAGGGCTTGGGGCATAGCGTATTACACAACAAAATAGCCCTATGACCCAAGGAAATATTGCACGGGTAGCTATTAAATATGTAGTAATTTGCTAACCCAATAGCGGCTGCACAAAGGCGAACCAGCCGCCCACTGCGAACACCGCCACACTGAGTGCCCACATGCGCCATGACAAGCCTCTTGTACGCAGGCAGGCTTTGCGCAGCGCCGGGTCCACAGGGCAGGGTGCGCTGCGGTTGTGCCACTGCAGCGCGCCGCTGGCCAGCAGCATACTGCCAGCAAAACCAAACAAACCCAGCTTGTGCTCCGACAGCCACACCAGTTGCGGAAATACACTCACCAGAGACGACAGCGCAGCCCCTGCGCCCAGCCCTACCAGCAGCGCAGGCAGGGCGCAGCACACCAAAGTGGACGAACTGGCGCACAGCGACAGCAGTGAGGCCGCCAAGCCGCTACTGCTCTCGCGCTGCCCATCGGGTGAATTGAGTGCCCTCATTTTTTGGCTTTCATGGCGGCCGCAATCTCTGCCACCGATTGGCTACTGGCCTCCAGTTTCACCACGTCGTAACCCGCATCGGTAATCTCGCTGCTAATGAGTTTACTGTCTAGCGTTTGACCGTCTTTGGCTTCTACAGCGACCGTTCTTTGCTTTAAATCTACAAACACCGCCTTGGTGCTGGGCAGTTTGGTCAGCCGCTTTTCAATCCCCTGCGCGCAAAACGCACACACCATACCATTGACAGTCACTTTGACCGATTCAGCGGCATAATTTAAAGAAAATAGGCTGCTGGCCCAATAAAATACTGCACAAACAGCTATTAATTTAGGAGTTTTAGATTGATTTAGATAGGACATTTTAATTACCTGTTAAAAAATATACATGAAGTTAAGGCGCGCCTGCTTAGCTTGGCTCACCCCGATGTCGACAAAATAACAGTTGTGAATGAGCCGCAGCATGGGGGTAATTTCCGTTGTGTTAGACAGGCCCCGCATGCGCCGAGCCTCCAACACCAGCCAGGGTTGCACCTCGTCATAGTCCACCTCGTAGAGCGAAAACCCCGCGCGCAGCGAGGCAAAGTCATGGTTGATGCCCTGCGCGCGGTACAGGCGCGCACTGCCTGCCAGGTAGACCCGTGTTGTCTCAAAATCTACCGACAGGCCCGGCGCCAGCATGGCCTTGCTGCCTGCAAAGTCGTTCCCGGTGACGGGGCCAGCACCTACTACAAACCACACATTGGCTTGTGAATGTTCGCCGTTCCAGCGCTTTACCAGCCGGGTGTACGTGGCTTCGCTGAAAGTACGGGTGCGCAGTGTATCGTCAGAGCGCATCCATAGCGCCCCAGCGCCCAGGGCATCGCGCGGTGTGAGGGCATAGTTTACCCAGCCCTCGCGCCAGTTGGGGCCAAGGTCGCCCATGGCCATGGTGCTGCCTTTAAACCCCATGGGCCCCGCATGCACCAGCGCGCTGGTGCACAGCAGCGCTACTACCCACAAGGGCATTTTAAAAATGCGCATAGTTATCTCCAAAAGATCAATGAATGTGGCCTCTGTACAAGGCCCCAAAGAATCACATCAGGAGAGCGTAATCGGCACGCGCTGCGGTACTGGAGAGTAAGTGAAAAGTGAGTAAACCCTGTGCCAAGCTGTGTGCACAGGCATGGCTTGGGGCATATTAGTAACACGGTAGCTTGACACCAGCGGTGTTGCGGCGCAGCCAGAGCTTAGCGTGCAATGGCCATCTGCTGCCGACATACCCTCGCATTCCGCTTGCACTGCTGCCTGTGGTGCGGCGGCGGCAGAGGCAGGGCCAGTTGCGGCGCTGGTCTGTACTGCCAAGCCTGCAGCCATCCAAGGGCATATTTGCATAGCCGCCATCCCGCTGCGCAAAGGCACCGCCACCATCAGAAGAATCACAAGCCAGCGCAGCATACTAATTAGAGCGTATTTACACACATAAGTTGCAGGCCAGTTTAATACCCAGGCTTGCAAATTTCAAGTAACCGAAATTGTTCGCGCCATCTGCCAGCCCAATAGCCTAGGGCGGCAGCGCCAGCGCTAGCTATTGCGATTAAAAAAGTTGCGTACAAACACGGCAGCCAGTTGCTCATTTTGCTTCTACCTTTTCAACACCGGTGACTACAAATGCGCCTTGCAATTGCTCAGCGGTGAACATGATTTTCTCACCCATGGTCAGTTTGTCAAACAAGGCCGCATCGCGTACCTGAAACACCATGGTCATGCCGGGCATGTCGAGGTTTTTGATGGGGCCGTGCTTAAGAGTGACTTTTTTGGCTTCTTTATCGACCTTGCGCACTTCAGCTTCAGTCATGTCTTTGGCTGGTACGGCTGCAGGCGCTGTAGCCGCTGATGCAGAAGCTGCAGGCGTAGCTGTAGTGGCGGTTTGTGCCATAGCGTGGGTGCATATCAAAGTGATGGCTAATACGGTGTAGATGAGTTTCATAATGATATTACTTTCAATAATATAGGGATTTAACGCGCGTGAGGCTGTTTGCGAATACAAACAGCCAGATGCCTAGTTACTTAGTGTTGGTAGCAATCACCTTGATTTTTCCGACCATGCCCGCTTGATAGTGGCCTGCAATCAGGCAAGCAAAGTCAAAATCACCAGGCTTGTTGAAAGTCCAAATGATTTCACCAGTTTTTCCCGCACCTACGTGCGCCATGTAGGGTTCACTGTGCTCCATGGTGGGAAACTTGATCATCAGCGCGGCGTGCTCGTCGTTTTCTTTTTTGGTGCCGATGACAAACTCGTGCAATACCGCAGGGCTGGTGTTTTTGACAATGAACTTGATCGTCTCACCTTGTTTCACATCAATTTTGTCTGGGCTGAACTTCATAGTGTCCATCATGTTGATTTCGATGGTGCGCTTGGCCATTTTGGCATCACCGGCAATGCCCCAATCCTTTTGCTCTTTTTTGACAGAGCCCGCGGCTTTGGCATGGGTTTCGTCACCGTGCGCCATGGCGCTAGAAGCAAACGCGCAGCCTAGCGCCGTAGTCATAATCAAAGTCGATAAAGTCTTCATGGGTTACCTTTTTAAGTTGAAGAGGGTAAAAAATACAGAGTTGCTGCGTACGCTAGCAAAGTCACAGAGCAAGCTGCGGCCATGGCTAACCAAAACGACATCCCGCTGCGCAGCAAAACAGCAAGGGTCGGGAACAAAGCCAGCGAAGGAATTACCAGCCAAAAAATACTAATCGACAGCGTCGCCACCTTTTGGGTGTCGTGCGTGTCAAGGTACAGCCAAATAAATGCCAACAACGAGGTCAGCGGTAACGATGCCAGCAAGGCTGCCCACACACTGCTGCGTTTGGCAATTTCAGACACCGCTACCAATACAGCAGCGGAGAGTCCGAACTTGAGTAGTAAGTAGCTGATATTCATGGCCGGCAACCAGAGTGCTGCGATCTAGTGCGGATGCGAGTGCGATTTATCCGCGCCAAGCCTGTCATAGCCACGCAGTGTTTGGTAGCTGGCAACTTGCTGGGCACTTAAAAGTGCAGTCTGCCGAAGGTGCGTTTGCAGATGTTCTGCACGCAAACTCGCTTGCAAAGCGCCGATGCGCTGGGTAAGTTCAATAATACGCTGGGTGTCGACTTGCTTGAGTGCAAAAGCGCTGTTCAGAGTACGCTCTGCTGCAATGAGTTGTACGCTTAAGTCACGCGCCATAGCTTTGTGATCTGCCATGAGTTTTTCGGTGGCGCTGCGTTGATCGTTTGTGAGTTTCAGGGGCGCTGCCAGTTCTAGTACGTGCAGCGGGCCAGGGTAGCCATTAAGCTCTGCTGCTTTTGCATAGGCCATACCGGCACCGTTCTGCAGGCTGGTAACGTCGCTGGCAGACAATGATTTGATGTCGCGTTCTTGCTCGCCTGCATACGGCGATGCTTTTACTTCGATTACAGCCGGTTCTGTTTTGATACCGTGTTGGTGCTCAGTATGTTGGGATAGAGCGCTGCCAGTCCATGCAAACACTGCGCAAGCGATTATTAATTTAATATGTTTCATTTGATTTCCTAGATTGAAGGGTTATAGTTTTGGCATAGTGCCGGTGATCACATAGGCGCTACCCCACAAAGCCGTGTGTATGAGTTG
>JAYWGO010000005.1:0-8819 GCA_043778205.1 Polaromonas sp.
ATTCGATGTTCAAATCGAGACCAGACTGAAATGCGATATTTGGCAAGTAAATCATTGACTTACGGTGTTCTGATGGGGAAACGTTGGGACACTACTGAATTTAAATAAATTACCTATTAACCGGCGACTCGGGAGACAGTAGCAAGGCCATCACATCCTTGATCTGGGCAGATGTCAAAATACCTGCATCGCCAAATCGCGGCATGTTGCTGCACAGATTAACGCTGTGGGTGTTCCAGATACGTGCCCAGGTGTACTTGACAATAGCTTCTGATTCAGCGCTGGCAGGGTCTTTTACGCCGCGAATGCTGCCGTATTTGAGCAGCGAAGGCCCTTGGTTGCCGTAGCTAATCTCGCTAGGGCTGATTTGGTGGCAGGCGTAGCAGTTGGCACCGTTGGGCACGCCGGCTACATCGCTAAACTGCATGCCGCGGCCGTTTTGGGCAATTTTTTCACCCTCTTTCCAATCGCCTACAAACTTGCCGTCTGCGGGGTACGGAATACTGTCGTAAAGCGTTTTCTCCAATGCCGAGCGGGTGGCTTGGGGAACGGCTTTGCCGGTGGCGTTGGCCTCGCTGCAAACTTTTTGGATATCGGTTTGGTCTAGGCGGTCTAGCTTGGCGATGCCGCGTTCGGCAAAGCTGCCTTTGATGGCCACCAGTGCATCAGCGGCGCTGGGCAAGCTGCTGCAGCTGGCCAGCAAACTGGCGCTAAGCGCTAAACCAGTTACCTTGAAAGCGTGGCCACGTACTAGAAGATTCACTACTAAATTTATAGCTTCTTGTGCAGCATTTCCTTGGGCGATAGCATGTTTTTTCATTATTTTTACCCTGCGCTTAACGTTTAATGGCCGGGGCCGCCATAGTGCCGCCGTTGGCATTCACACCCATGAAGGCGATCAAATCCACCGAGGTTTGCGAGAGGTACTGCAGCTCGGGAAAGCGCTGCTGCCTAAAGCAGTCGTACAGCCGCCACTGCATGGTGCGCACTGCGCCTTGGCTTACGCGGTAAGCAGGCCACTGGCTGAACGCAGCCTGTGCAGGGCCAGGCTTGGTCAGGTTGGGCAGGTCTTGCAGGCGAATGCGTTTGCCGTCTTCGCTGTGGCAACTGGCGCAGCTAAAGTCATAGGGCCCGCCTTTGAAGTAAAAAGCCTGTTGGCCCCTTGCATAAGCGGCTTTCTCGGCAGCATGCGCTTGCGGTACTTTGACGGTCACGCCCCGCGACGCGTCGTACACATAGGCAACCAAATCTTCAATGGGTGTGGACTTGGCACCTTCAGCGCTGAACGCCGTGCGTGCCGTAAAGTCCTCAGGTTTGGCGCCTTGCAGCGTGACCATACAGTGCACCAAGCGGCTCTCAACGTCCATTACCTTGCCAGCATCGGCAAAAAACCTAGGCAACGCCGCCGCAGCACCATTAACTCTGCCGGCACCTAGGCCCAGGTCACAGGCCTCTAAGCTTTGGTTACCCGGCCCGCGCTTGGTCATCCACAAAACCTCACCACGCGCAGCGTTGAGGTCAGCCGGGTTGCCATCTTGCAGGCTTTGGCGGTATTCGTTGATGGCCTCTTGGGCTGATTTTTGCTGTGCCACTGCACTGCTGTGCAGGCAGGCCAGTGCTATAAGAAGCGCAGCTGCTTGAGCAGTAATTACTTGGACTATAGGCTTATTTTGCATGTAAATTGTTTCCAAGAGGTTTTTTGTTATGCCTTGTGCTGACGGTTAGGTTATTGACTTTCTGGGAGTTGAGACGGGGATTTTTTGAACGCAGAGGGCGCGAAGGTTTCGCAAAGGGCGCAAAAAATAAAACGCAAAAAAAATGCAAAATTTGAATTCAGCTATTTACCTAAGCATTTTTTTAATTTTGGCTTTTTTCTTTGTCTTCTTCTGCGCTCTCTGCGAAACCTTCGCGCCCTCTGCGTTCAAAAAATCCCCGTATTCAAGCCCTTAAGTAATAGCCGCCTCGTCCGTGCGCTTATCGCCTTTGTTGTCCACCCAGTTGACAATAACTTTGTCGCCCACTTTGCCGCCGCTAAAGCTAAACTGCACGAACGGGTTTTTAGATACTGCGGGGCCCCACTGGGCACTCATCACGGTTTTGCCGTTGTGGGTGGCGTTGATGGTTTGGATGAAGTGGGCGGGCACTATTTTGCCATCAGCACCACGGCGCTGTCCGCTTTCCATGTCGTGGCTGACCAGCACACGCACGGTCACTTTGTCGCCAGCAGCTTGGGCGCGAATTCTCATGGGATCTGACATGTTTGTTCCTTTGAATGGTGTTTTAGTGTGAAAGGTTCAGCCGCCGCAGCCGCCTAGCCGCCGCAGCCACCTAAAGTAACTTTGACTTCTTTCACTGCATAAACAAATTTATCGCCCATTTTGCCTACCGCGTACACGTTAGACGACTGGCCCATCTTCACATTGGTGGCAAAGTTGGCATCGGTGCCTGGCAGCACATCAAACACAGCGGTCAGGGCGTTAGGGTTCTTTTCCACCACGAAGGCCAGCTGGGTAATGGCTGCGTTGGTGGTGGCCGCGCCGATGCGCACCACGTTGCCGTTTTCGGCAATTTCCGGGGCTGTGAGGCTAATGTCTTTGCTCTCGGTGGGGGCCGCGCTGCCGCCCATCGCTTTAACGGCATCGAGCAGGTTTTTGCTTTCAAAGGCAGATTTGTTCCATGCCTGGGCGTGGCTTAGGCCAGGCAAACCTAGCGCAACAGCGGACAGCGCTAGGGCGGTGGCGCTTGTTTTTTGTACGAATTGACGACGTTCCATGGGGCTAACTCCTGCAATAATTTAAATTGATTGTAAAAAGTATTGGTGCAGCGTGCATTGGATGATTCCCTAAGCCAACATTAGTGCATTATTTTTGCGCGCCCTGCAACAGCCAACGCGCCACTTGGGCGGCATCAGCCTCGCTCAGGCTTTGCGCGGGCATAGGAATTTGGCCATACACGCCTGCACCACCTGCTTTAATTTTGCCAGCCAAATACGCCTGCGCATCGGCGCGTGCCCCTTGCTTGGCCACAATGTCTTTAAAGCTAGGGCCCACCAGCTTGCCGTCCATGGCGTGGCAGGCAATGCAGGCGTACTTTTGCAGTACAGGCATTACATCGGCGCTGTACAGCACGGCTGGGTTGGCAGCGGTAGATGCTTCGTTTTTAGTAGCTGCCTGTGCAGTATTTCCTTGGGCGATAGGCTGATTTACCTTTAAAACTGGGGTTGATTTGGCAGTTTGAGCACCGCGCAAGCCCCCCAGCGTGCGGGACTGCTCGGCCAGGTTGCCGTGGGCATCGCGGGCGTAGTCAGGTATGAAGCTGGCCACCGCCGCTGAGGTGGCGCAGTTGGCCAAGCAGGTGCTGCCCTGCACGTCGGGCCGGGTGCTGCCGCCCAGTTCTTTACCGGGCCACAGGCCGTGCGCGGTGGTTTTGCCGTAGCGGTTGGGCATGCGCTTTTGCGTCTCGGCTACATTTTTGTCGTTCAACGTAAAGTCGGCAGACACTACATTGGCCAAGTTGAGCATATAGGCTGTCAATGCGTACACGTCGTCGGGCTGCAGCGACTTGGGCGCTGTCCACGGCATGGCACGGGAAATGTAGTCCCACAAGGTAGACAGCTGGGACACTTTCATCATGCTGGTGCGGGTGGGCGCGCCGCCATCGGGCTGCAGGCTGGCCACTTTGCCACTGGCAACGTCTTTGGCCGTGGTGTAGCCCACCAGCGGGGTAAACACTTCATTGCTCTCACCAAAGCTGCCATGGCAACTGGCACACTGCGCCTCCCACAGCTTCTCCCCCTGGGCCACACTGCCTTGGCCTTTGGGCAGGCCTTTAAAGTCGGGACGCACATCAATGTCCCAGGCTTTAACTTCGTTGGCTGTGGCTGTTCTTCCGATGCCGTTGAATTTGGTCTGTGCATTGGCTATCGCCGGCAGGGTTAGTAGTGCGGCTAGAGTCCAAATCGGGGTATTTGAACGCAGAGGGCGCGAAGATTTCGCAAAGAGCGCGAAAAAGAAAATACCAAAGGAATACCAAAAAGAAATTAAACGCTTTTTCGAAACTGAAAATTGAAACAACACGATAGATTTAAAAAAATAAAAATATTTTTTTGTATTTATTTTCTCTTTATCTTCTTCTGCGTTCTTTGCGCAACCTTCGCGCCCTCTGCGTTCAAAATTCCCCGTATTTAAAGCTTGCAAAAAACTACGAAAGTTGAACATTTTTCACCTCGCCGTTCTCTGAAACGAGCCAAGTTTGAATTGCGTTGTTGTGGTAAATCGACCGGGTACCGCGTACCTTGCGCAGCTCGGCATAGGTGGGTTGCACATGCCCTGTGTCGTCTACCGCGCGCGACAGCAGCAGTGCGGGTTTGCCGTCCCAGCGCCAGTCAAAATTAAAGCGGGTTAGGCATTTGCTTAGCACTGCGCCGTCCAGTCGGGCGCTTTGCCAATTGCGGCCACCGTCTACCGATACATCCACTTTGCGCACCTTGCCGCGCCCGCTCCAGGCCAGGCCCGTGATGTTGTGAAAACCTTGGTCTAGCAGCACCTGCCCACCACTGGGGCTGGTGATAACAGACTTGACCTCTTGGATACTGGTGTACTGGCGGTGTTGCCCGTCGGGCAGCAGGTCAACATAGTGGATGGTCTCGTCTTTGGTGGCATACGGCATGTCGCCCAGTTCGATGCGGCGCAGGTACTTGACCCAGCTGACACCTTGCACACCGGGCACCACCAGGCGCAGGGGGTAGCCGTTTTCGGGCCGCAGCATTTCGCCGTTTTGGCCGTAGGCCACCAGCACTTCGCCGCTGTCGATCAGGCTCATGGGGATGGTGCGCGTCATGCTGGAGCCATCAGCACCTTCGGCCAGTACAAACTTGCCGCGTTTGTAGTTAGCGCCGCACATGTCTAGCAGTGTTTTTAATGGTACGCCGGTAAATTCGCTGCAGCTGAGCATGCCGTGGGTGTACTGCACGGTGGGCACGGCTACGTTGCCCCACTCCATGCCGGTGTTGGCACCGCATTCAATAAAGTGCATGCGCGATACGCTGGGCAGGCGCATCAGGTCGTCCATCGTAAACACCATGGGTTTTTTAAGCATGGTCTCGTCACTGCCATTAACCATTAACCGGTGTTTGTCTGGCTCAATGTCCCACCAGCCTTGGTGGTGCCGCTCAAAGTGCAGGCCGCTGGGCGTGATGATGCCGAACAGGCCTTGCAGCGGTGCAAAGCTCACGCCTGCTTGGCTCACCCGCGTAAGGCCTGGGCTTTCCCGGCGCTGCAAATTCTTCTCGTACACACTGGGCACGCCGTAGCCGCGTGCCGCCACGCCTTGGCCCAGAGACTTGGTGTGCCCGGGCAGGTTGACAATGTTAGTATCGTCTGCGGCACGTGCTTTTGACGCACCCATGCCTGCAGCGGTGGCTACTGCAGCTACCGCAGCGGCGCTAAAGGCCCCCGCCATAAAGCCGCGCCGGCCACCGTGCACAGAAGCAATCTGGCTTGGGCTTAAAAAATTCTCAGGCGCGGGTTGCAAAAATCGGTTGTTGCGCATGGGTTGGTGCCGCCTTGGTAAAAACAGTGGCTAAGCCCGCACTAGCAAGCGTTCGCTCACCGGCATCAGGGGTGCATCGTCCATCTCTATGGCAATTTGCGCGCACACGCTGCGGCACAGCGTGAGGGCCTTTTCGCTTTGCACGCGGTAGATGACCTGCGTGCCTTCTTTGCGTTTAGCCAATATGCCACTGCGGTACATCACAGCCAAATGCTGGCTTAAATTGGGCTGGGTGGTGCTGATTCTTTCCAGCATCTGCGAGACCGACTGCTCACCTTCGCACAGCGCGTTCAGTATGCGCAACCGCATGGGCGTACCCAGCAGCGTAAACAACTCGGCAGCCAGCTCAAACACACGGCCAGACTGCTGTGCATCTTCATTTTCAACTAAGGACAAGGGCTGAGACATGCAAGTATTTGAATATAAGCAAATACTTATGTTAATGACTTTCAAGCTTTCCGTAACTAGGGTTTACACGGAAATTTGCCCCGCCCGCCTGAAGGCGAGCAGTAACCACTGCTATTTCAGCAGCAGAACCTGCTTAGTTGCAGGTGCAGGTGCGGTTCAGATTAATCGTCATCTCCGTGCTTGCCACGGTGCTTGCCTTTTTTACCGCCATGCTTGTCGTAGTCTTCATAGCCTCGGTAGTCGTTTTGCACAAAATACACGGGCTGGTTGCAGGCGTTGTACTTGTAGCAATGTTTAGACCATTTTTTGGCATGGCCGGGAGGTACATGCATGTAAATGGGCGCTTGTTGCACCATCACTGGCGGTGCAACAACGATCACCGGCGCAGGGTAAATCACCACCGGGGGTGGCCTGGTGCCCACCACTACACGGCCGTACACGCCGGGTTTAATGGTGCCGCCCACGCTCACTTGAACATCGGTTTGTGCATGGGCCAGGCAGGCCATAGTGGCCAAGCCAACGGCCAAGGCGGCACGTTGGACTAAAAACCGCTGAGAATACAAAATCGCCATGGTGGTCTCCGTAAATGTGACCCTGTTACAACGCGGGCCACGCAGGCTTGGATGACTTGGCTGGGGTGCCCTATTTGTACCTAAATGCAAACGGTTAACTTTGGTTCTATAAATACGCTACTTTTTAATTAACATTCGGGCTCAAATTTACGGGCGCAGCAAATTCGCATCAACGCTACGGTTCTTCCACAGCCCTTGCTCAACCTGCACCAAAACCACCGCCACCGGGCGTATGAATTTCAAACACATCACCAGCATGCATTTCTACCTGGCCAATGTGCCCAAGCTCCTCGCTGCTGCCATCGGCGCGCACCACCCGGTTGATGCCTACCGCGCCAGGTGCACCACCAGCCATGCCGAAGGCGGGATGTATGCGGCCATTGCTTAAAATGCTGGCCGTCATTGGTTCTAAAAACTTGACGCGCCGCACGCCGCCATGGCCACCGGTGTACTGCCCTGCCCCGCCCGAGCCAGCACGGATAGCGTAACTTTCTAAACGTACAGGAAAGCGAAATTCCAGCACCTCGGGGTCGGTCATGCGTGAATTGGTCATATGGGCTTGCACTACCGATGTGCCATTAAAACCTTGGGTAACTTTGCCCTGCGCATTGCGTTCGCCCCCCGCACCGCTCCCGCCGGAGATGGTTTCATAGTACTGGTGCTGGGCGTTGCCAAAGGTAAAGTTGTTCATCGTGGGCTGGCCACCGGCCATCACGCCCAGCGCACCGTACAGTGCATTGGTTATGCAGGTAGAGGTCTCCACGTTACCCGCCACCACCGATGCAGGCGGGTTGGGGTTTAGCATGCTGCCTGCCGGAATGATGACCTTAAGGGGTTTAAGACAACCCGCGTTCAGCGGAATATCGTCATCTACCAAGGTGCGAAAGACATACAGTACAGCAGCCATGCACACCGCCGTGGGTGCATTAAAGTTATTGGGCAGTTGCGGTGAGGTGCCGGTAAAGTCAATTTCTGCGGTGCGCTGGGCAGCATTTACACGAATAGCCACTTTTATTTGCGCGCCATTGTCTAGGGGTAGCGTGAACTGGCCGTCTTTAAGCTGGGTAATCACACGGCGCACCGACTCTTCTGCATTGTCTTGCACGTGGCGCATATAGGCTTGCACGACATCCAGGCTAAAGGTGTCTACCATCTTGCGCAGTTCCTGCACGCCTTTCTCGTTGGCGGCAATTTGCGCTTTCAAGTCGGCCATATTTTGGTAGGGGTTGCGGCTGGGGTACTGCCCGCTTTCTAGCAGCGCCACCATCTCGGCCTCGCGCAGCACGCCGCGCTCTACCAGCAAAAAGTTGTTGATCTGCACGCCCTCTTCTTCAATGCGGGTAGAAAAGGGCGGCATAGAGCCCGGTGTGGTACCGCCAATGTCAGCTTGGTGGCCACGTGAGCCTACGTAAAACACGGGTTTATCACCCAGGTACACAGGGGTGATCACGGTTACGTCTGGCAAATGTGTACCGCCGTGGTAAGGGTCGTTCAGTGCGTACACGTTGCCCGGCTGCATGGTGGCTGCGTTTTCGCGGATCACGGTTTTAATGCTCTCGCCCATGCTGCCCAAATGCACTGGCATGTGCGGTGCATTGGCAATCAAATTGCCCTGGGTGTCAAACAGTGCGCAGCTAAAGTCCAAGCGCTCTTTGATGTTGACCGAATACGCCGTGTTTTGCAGCTGCAAACCCATCTGCTCAGCAATGTTCATAAAGAGGTTGTTGAACACTTCAAGCAGCACCGGATCGACCGTGGTACCTGCTGCATATTTAATAGCGCGCTCCGCCCGTCTGTCTAGCACCAAGTGATCAAGCGCCGTCAGGTTTGCCTCCCAGCCCGGTTCAATGACAGTGGTAGCATTTTTCTCAGCAATGATGGCCGGGCCTGCAATGATGTCGCCGGGTTGCAGGTCTTCACGCACCACCAGCGCCGCATCGTGCCATTGCCCACCTGAATACATGCGCACGGTCTCACGGCGCGGCACTTCACGCGACTCGTGCGTTGGGTGGCGCGGCTCAGCGGGTGCGTCGCCCGCGATGATGGATTCCACCGACACCGCTTCAACCACTAAGCCCTTGCCTTGCATTAAAAATGCAAAGCGCTGGCGGTAGGCCGCCTCGAATCCAGACTCGATTTGCTCCAGCGTGCCGAAAGCAATGACGAGTGCTGCATCACTGCCCTCATACCGTACATGTACCCGGTGGTGGGTGGTGATGTTGCCCGTATTGACCTGCTGGCGCTGCAGTTCAGCCTCAGCCGTAGCAGCCAGGCTATTGAGTGACTGTG
>JAYWGO010000006.1:0-3304 GCA_043778205.1 Polaromonas sp.
TTCCGTGCTGCTGCGGCCATCTTCCCCCACGATGACGGTGCTGCTCTTCTTGCCAAACGGCGGGTTGGCCAGCACGACGTCAAAGCGCTCGCCAGGGTCGGCAGCCAGCGCGTCACCCACCACGACGGGCACCTGCTTTTCACTTCCAATGCCGTGCAACATCATGTTCATGGCGCACACGCGGGCGGTAGCTTGCACCAACTCGTAGCCGGTAAAAGCCTTTTCTTTCAAGTGTTTGAGCTGCTCGCGCGTCAGGCTCTTGTTGTGACTGGTAATAAAGTTATGCGCGGTGAACAAAAAGCCGCCCGTGCCGCAGGCTGGGTCGCATATCGTCTCGCCCGGCTGCGGCGCCATGCAGTCGACCATGGCTTGAATCAGCGCGCGGGGCGTGAAGTACTGGCCTGCGCCGCTTTTGGTGTCTTGCGCGTTTTTCTCCAACAGGCCCTCGTAGGCGTCGCCTTTCACGTCTGCCCCCAAAACCGTCCAGGTTTCGGCGTCGATCAAATCCACAATCACGCGGCGCAGCTTGGCTGGGTCTTGAAACTTGTTTTGCGCCTTGCCGTAAATCAGGCCCAGCGTGCCTTTTTCTTGCCCCAGCTTTTCTAGCGCATGGCGGTAGTGGTCAAACAGCTCGTCGCCGTCTCTGGCCAGTAGCGAAGGCCAGGCGTAGGCGGCGGGTACGATGCTGGCCTGGTTGTACGGCGGCGCGCTGCGCTCGTCAGCCATCTTGAGGAACAGCAGATAAGTGAGCTGCTCCACATAGTCGCCATAGCTCATACCGTCGTCGCGCAGCACGTTGCAATAGTTCCAGAGCTTTTGGACGAGGGAGTTGGTGGTGGTGTTCATTCAGTACGTTTTCTAAAAATCAAGTTTTCTGCTGCAACTCGGTACAAAAGGCATGGACGAGTCTGCGTCCGCGTTCAAGCGCCATGCCTGACTGCTGGGCCAGCAAGAGCGGGCCTTGCTCGTCCGCTTCGGGCTCCAGTATTGCAACAATGCGCCGGGTGGCGGACGTATCAATCAATTGCAGCAAGTCACGGCCCAGCAACCGTGCGCTTGTTTCTTCATGGTCAAAATCTTCAGCCTCAAACAAATCGGCATGGTGGGCAGCGGCGTGGTCATACCGGTCGCAGTCCAAGTAATGCCGCAGGTACAGCATCAAGTCCGGTGCATCGCGCCCTGGATGTGTCAGCCTGCGGTCGTGCCACGCCGTGATTTTGAGCAACGCCAGCGCGGGGATGCTCGCCACGTTAACATCCGCGCCTTCAGGCAAGAGAACCTTGTGGCTGGCTTGCATAGCCTCACGCATACCAAAACAGTCAAACACGGTGGTCTCGTTTGGCGGCCAGGCCAGTGTGCGGTTGGCTCGCTCTACGCCGCCAAAGGGAACGATGTCTAACGGGTATTTGGATTTTGTATGGCGCAGCTTGTGGGTGGCGTCGTTTGACACAGCTTCAAATTCGCCGCCGTCAATCAGGGCCTGTCGCAAAGCGTCAAAAGTGGCCCAGTCCTGCACTATCACACCAAAGTCAATGTCGTCAGTTTTGCGTTTTGTATCAATGCCGTATACGTGCAGCAGCATCACATCTCGCGCGGCGGCCCCCATCAGAAAAAACCCTGCACCCAACGGCGCTGCCACAGCCTGCAGCGGGCGTACCACCTGTGCCAATGGCAACAGGTCAAACTTGGCGGACAAGTCGTGCAACATGGCTTTCATACAAGCGTTTGGCGGTTTCAATACAGCGGGCGTCGCCGGTGGCCAGCAGGTCGGCGTAGACCAGCACCGGGGGCACGCATGGCCCGGCCGCTGCGTCTTCAGGGAAACGCCAAAACCGGTGACGTACCTCCACCACGGCCTTATGGCCAACGTCTGCCTCTTTGGCAAAGCGGTAGCGTGCGGCCAACGGGCCGGGCAGTTTGTCGGCATACATCGTCAGCTCACCTGGCGTTAAGTAGTTGGTGAGCAGCGCGCCAGCGGGCTCGCCGCCCCACTGGGCGTCAAACTTATCCAAGGGCCACTCCTGCCAGCCTGCCAGTGCCGGCACGTAGTAGCGGCCCAGTAAGGTGCGGGGCCGCAGCTGGCGTGCATAGGCGTCTGCCCACAATGCCAGCAAGCGCTCGCCGTCAAACAGTCGGCGTGTGCCGCGCTTGCCATTAAGGTCGGCCACAAAGCCCTGGCGCTGCAGGTCTGGCATCACCCAGCCCACCGTGCCATGCGCCACACCGGCCATTGCGGCAAGCTCGCGGTAGGGCAAATTAATCCACTCGGGGTGGCACAGCAGCGCAAACAACACTTGCAGACCTGTAGGCTGAAAGGCCCGGCCTACCTGCGGCGCCTCTCTTTTGAGTACAGGCTTGCGGCCTGTTGCCCATACCAACACATGGGGCTGCTGGATGAATGCGTTGCCAGCGGTGTCTAAAAACTCACGCCCCTGCGTGCGCAATGCCTCGGCCATGTCCGCATTGATGTAGTCAGCCACCAACAGCCCAGGCAGCGCATGCGCCGCCGCTTGCAGGTCCAGCTGGTGCAAGGCCGCGCCCAAATTGGTCGGCTGCAGCAGGCGACGTACCTCTATGACGTACTGCTGGCTCGTGCCGCCGCGGCCAATGCGCACCACCCCATCTGCGTGTGCTGCCCCCCGCTTGGGGTCAAGAGGCTCCTGTTGCGCGTCTAGCCCCATGCCGAGCGCAGCTTGCAAGGCAGCATTCAGGATATTTGTTTCGGCGTGCGCAGGTGGTTTGTCCATTTATTCGTATTGTCCACGATTAGTGGACAAAATTTTATAATGGACAAAAAGACGTGCGATTTCGGCAACTTCACTCCCGGGGTAACCCAGCTGATAGGTGTGTCTCAAGAAGACACTGATGAAAATAGGCTTCTAGCGCTTGTACTCAATGCGCGAGCAGCTATTAAAAAAGAGGCAAACGGGGCGGCCGCCCTCCCCAGCTTGCGCCAGCTCGGGCCGGGCCTTGTCCTACGGCAGCAGCGCACGCAGGAACATCAGCGCCTAGCCGATTCAGTTGCAGTTATCGACGATGCGCAGGCCGTCGGGGTTGCCGTTGGCGACGAAGGTGCGGAGGGAGAAAGGGGGCAAGGTCAGACCGAAGCTTTTGCTTTGGTCTTGCGCTTTGCTGGCACTGACGACGGCAACGCTGCAGGTGCCGCTACATCAGGTTTGTGACTTTCCAAGTCCTGAAAGTTTAGGGAAGGGAGCAGCAAAGGCCCATGCGCGGAACGACTAGTAATGGTGCTCACCATTTCACGCACTGCACCGTAGAGCAACGATGCTCCGTTAACCAACGC
>JAYWGO010000007.1:0-8693 GCA_043778205.1 Polaromonas sp.
ATAGCTGACTATCTTTGTCGGTGTCCATGGTCTTGGGCTTATGGGCGGTTGTGGCTGCTTGAGGGCTCTCTGCAGCAGCGGCAAACCCGATACAGCTTGCAACCAGCACGCTCAGGCCCGGCAACAGGGCGGTGAGAGTTTTGGAGTACGGGCTCATGGGAGGCTTTCTCGATTGAAAAACTAGTCCGTTGACGGCTAGCGAATGGGTCACTTGGCAGGCGCTTCTTTTATGATAGCTACTTACCCAAGTATTAGCTGCTTCAAACCCCGATTTTAGGCACAAAAAAGCCTTGAAGTCAGGTTTTGCGCAGCAAGCCGTCTAGCCGTGTGTCCCATCGTGTATCCGGCAACACGCTGGCCATGGCCGAATCGGGCAAGCCGAAGGTGCCGCGCAGCACCTGCGCCAGCACGGCGCGGTAGTCGTGGTGGGCGGGTAGGTCACGCGCCTCGTTGAGGTTGCCGCGTGCCAGGCCGGTCCAATGGCCGTGCCAGCGGCCGCCATTGACGCGGTTACCCATGAGCCACAGCGCATTGCCAAAGCCGTGGTCGGTTCCGCGGGTGCCGTTTTCGGCACTGGTGCGGCCAAACTCGCTCATCACCATGACGACGTCACCGGGCTCTGAAAAGTCCTGCCGCAGTTGTACAAGAGCACGCCCTAGGTTGCCTAGGTTGTTGGCCAGCTGGCCGGTGGCGTTGCCCTGGTTGGCGTGGGTGTCCCAGCCGCCAGCGGATAAAAAACCAATAGTCAGACTGCGGTCACTGCGCATGAGGGTGCCCAGGTGCCGTGCGTCGAGTTGCAGGCCAGAAGGGTCAGCTGCGCCATTGCTGGCCGCGAGCATTTGCGCTTTTTGGGCCTGGGCGTTGGCGGGTGTGCCGTCGCGGTCGAGCTGGCGGTCCACGGCGGGGGCAGCGGCGCGGGTGTTGTCGCGCAGGGCCGTGTTGCGGTGATCATCTGACCCCATCTTCTCAGCCGTGAGCTCTTGCGCGCTTTGCATGCGGCTACCTGCACCCTGGCGAAAGGCTTCGCTGAGCTTGTCGTTGCCGGCGTACAGGTCCATCAGGGCTTGTCGGGTGGTGTCGTTGGCGAGCACGCCGGTGCGCTCGGCGGCCTGGCCGCGCGGAATCAATTTGATTTTGGCCTGACCCGCCAAAATGGCCGGGTTGGCTTCGCCTACGCCCATCGCGGTGGGCGTGTCGTCGAGCGCGGCGAGCTTGTTGAGCCAGCCCGACGCAGCGCTGGCTTTGCCGCTTTGAGCCATCTCCATCTGGTACTGGGCATCAAAGTGGGACCGGTTGGGCGCTGGCAGGCCCGCAGCTGGTATGAAGCTCAATACGCCTTGTTGCCACAGCGGCATCAGTGGCGCCAAGGCGGGGTGTAGCGCAAATGTGTGGTCAAGTTGGAGTGCGGTCTGCGCACTGCCGTCGGGAGCGGCAATGGCGATGTGGGGCCGAAGCGCGTAGTAGTCGGCATCCGCGTAAGGCACGAAAGCGGACAAGCCGTCATACGCACCGCGCAAAAAAACCACTACCAGTCGTCCTTGGTCGCGTCGTCTCGCGCCCTGTGGAGCGGCCTGCGCCCAGACCTTGGGCATGGTTGTAGCGCCGAGCGCGAAGCTGCTGCCCAAAGCTTGCAGTAGGTGGCGGCGTGAAAAGCTGTGTGGCGGGTGGGCGGATGGCATGGTCAATTTCCTTTTGCACAAATGAGGGCTCTGCTAGGGAGCGCTTGGCGGATGGGCCTACTTACCCATGAAGTCGGGGCTGGCCAATATCAGGCCTGCGCGCACGCCAGGAGCTTCGCGGGCAATCCGTTCGCGGCTAGCAGCACTTAAAAAGGCCTGTAAGTAAGTTGGCTCGTCCATACGACGACCGAGCGTGACGGCATAGTCTGCGCGGCGCGTCAGGGCCTCGGGTGCGAGCCAGGTCGCGGCATCGGTTTTGTAGCCATCCGGGGTTTGCCAGCCGTGCATGGGCTGGCCCGCCTGCGCGAGAAAGCCCAAAGTCAGAGCGATGTCGCGGCGCTCTTTAGCGCCGCCCCCCGCTATCAGGGCGGAGCAGGCAAAGTCCAGCGGTGTTTTGAACAGTGTGTTGTCAGCACGCCAGAAATCAGGTGATGTCACCAGCGTTTTCATCACCGCGCGCATATCCCCCTGCGTGGCTGTGAAGGTTGCGGCCAGCTGGTCTACCAACGCTTGGGCGGGCTTGTCGGCTACAAAGGTGGTGGCCAGCCGCCGGGCAATGCGCTGGGCCGTGGCGGGATCGCGGGCCAGCATGCGAATGGCGTCTTCGCCTTCTTGAATACCGCTTGATTGAAAGGTGCGCCCTAGCAGTTTTTTGTCGCCGTTGTCATGCAGGCGCGGGGCGTACACAAAGCCTTCGCCCTTGGGTAGGTTGACGCTCCAGCCGGTCAGAATGCGCGCCAGTTCGTGCACGTCGTTTTGGGTGTAGCCCGCGTTCACGCCCAGCGTGTGCAACTCCATCAACTCCCGCGCGTAGTTCTCATTGATGCCACGCACATTACTTTGTGCCTGGTCGAGGTACAGCAGCATGGCCGGGTGGCGTGCGCTGGCCAGCAACAGGTCTTCAAACTTGCCCAGTGCATTGGCGCGAATCACGTTGACCATGTAGTGGCCCACAAATGGACGCACAGCCCCCTTGCCCGCGAATACGTTGAGGTGGTTGAACCAGAACTCGGTCATGCGAGCCAGTAGGGGATTTTCTAACGTGGGGTCGCTACAAGCCATCACGCGCCAGGCAGCGGCGGTTTGCTGCATCGCCCGGCTAAAGCCCGCCTCGGCTGGTAATGCAGCGTCTGCCATGGCCGGGGGAGCCATGCCGGGCGAGGTGGGCGGGGCGGCAGCACGCGCCACACGCCTGGCCTCGCGTTCGGTGTGAAAGTCTCGGGCGATGTTGTTGATGGGCTCGTTAAAGCGTGCCAAATCCGTGGGTATGAGGGGTGGTTGGCGGCTAGCGATATAGGCTGCGTCGATTTGTTGCAATGCCCAACTTTGGGGATCGTTTTGTGCAGATTGGGCAGTCGCCAAGCTGGGCCCGTAACCCAGCCGGGAGGTGGCGCGCCAGGCGGTGCGGCCATCGTTTAAAGACTGGGCGCGGGTGGCTGGGCTGGTTGCTAGGGCTGCTACTGCCATCAGGGCCAGCCAGGCGCACAGGGGAGTCGTCAGGCGTCGGCGTGGTGCAGTGTTTGGGCGGTCAACAGGCATGGGGGGTCTCCTTGACCAGCAGACCGGGCATTTGCGGTGCTAACGGGTCGTGTCGTGTATCTTGCCCCTGTACAACGCCCAAGTCGTCATTTGGGTGGGCACCTTTACACAGCTTTACGGCCTGCCGGGTGTTCGTTCACGCTGCAAAGCGACGCGTTGCTTGCCCTTAGGCTGCTGCTTCAAGGCCGTTCGAGAAATGTTCTCGCATGCGCTGTGAGGCGACTGCGGCATCGCGCGCCACGAGCGCTTGCATGATGGCGCGGTGTTCGCTGACGGACTCCTCCATGCGGCCAGATTTGAGCAGTGAGTTGTGGCGATTTAACTTCATCACCTTTCGCAGGTCGGCCACCATCTGATCACGCCATCGGTTGTCGGCGATCTCTAGCAAGCGCATATGGAAGGTTTCGTTGATTTCAAAAAACCGCTCGCGGTTTTTAACGGCTTTTTCCAGCTGGTCGTGCAGGGTTTGTAGCTCTTTGAGCTGCCCATCGGTGGCAACCAGAGCCACTGCGCCTACCGCGTCTGACTCCAGCAGACTCAGCAGGTGGTAGACATCCGTCAGGTCTTTCTCATTGACCTCGGTGACATACGCGCCGCGTCGCACCTTCATGGTGACCAAGCCTTCTGCGGCCAGTACCTTGAGTGCTTCACGCAAGGGTGTACGACTGATGCCGTATGCCTCGGCCAGCTTCAACTCGTCAATCCAGCTGCCGGCAGGCAGCTCACGACTGAAGATGCGTTGGCGCAGCAGCTCGGCAACTTCTTCGTACAGTGCGCGCTGTTTGAGGTTCTGGGGAAGAGTGGATGCGTTCATGGCAAGTTTCCAGTTTACCTGAAACTGAATTCTAAATTTATAATTACAAATTGGAAGTTTGATAAGATAGCTCGTATGAGCACGCCATTCAAACCTTCAAGTCTTGCCGATTGGGAAAAAGCAGCCGTCAAGTCGGCCCCTGGTGGGGATGTAAACGCACTCAACTGGCAAACACCCGACGGCATCACGCTCAAGCCGCTGTACACAGCAGAAGACACGGTGGGTCTGCCGTACACCAACACCTTGCCGGGCTTTGAGCCCTTTATCCGTGGCCCTCAGGCCACGATGTACGCTGTACGGCCTTGGACCATTCGCCAGTACGCCGGGTTTTCAACCGCTGAAGAGTCCAACGCTTTTTATCGCAAAGCGTTGGCTGCAGGCGGGCAGGGCGTGTCGGTGGCGTTTGACCTGGCCACACACCGAGGTTATGACAGTGATCACCCGCGTGTGACGGGTGACGTGGGCAAGGCCGGCGTGGCGATTGATTCGGTCGAAGACATGAAAATTCTGTTCGACCAGATTCCACTCGACCAAGTCAGTGTCAGCATGACCATGAATGGTGCGGTGTTGCCGGTACTGGCAGGCTATGTGGTGGCCGCGGAAGAGCAGGGCGTGAGTCAGGCGCAACTTAGCGGCACGATTCAAAACGATGTGCTCAAAGAGTTCATGGTGCGCAACACCTACATCTACCCGCCCGCACCCAGCATGCGCATTATTGGCGACATTATTGAATACACGGCTAAGAACATGCCGAAGTTCAATTCGATTTCTATTTCGGGTTATCACATGCAAGAGGCGGGCGCTAACCAAGCCCTCGAATTGGCCTTTACGCTTGCCGATGGCAAAGAATATGTGAAGACGGCCATGGGCAAAGGCATGGATGTGGACGAGTTTGCCGGGCGCTTAAGCTTCTTTTGGGCCATTGGCATGAACTTCTACCTAGAAGTGGCCAAAATGCGCGCCGCGCGCCTGCTGTGGTGTCGCATCATGAAGGGCTTTGATGCCAAGCAGCCTAAGAGCTTGATGCTGCGCACGCACTGCCAAACCTCGGGCTGGTCGCTGACTGAACAAGACCCGTACAACAACATTGTGCGCACCACCATTGAGGCGATGGCAGCGGTGTTTGGCGGCACGCAGTCGCTGCATACCAATAGCTTTGATGAAGCGATTGCCTTGCCTACCGAGTTTTCATCACGCATAGCGCGCAACACGCAGCTCATCATCCAGGAAGAGACGCACATCGGTGCCGTGGTAGACCCGTGGGCCGGCAGCTACATGATGGAAAAGCTCACGCAAGACATGGCCGACGCGGCGTGGAAAATCATCGAAGAAGTAGAAGCCATGGGCGGCATGGTGAAAGCCGTAGACAGCGGCTGGGCCAAGCTGAAGATAGAGGCCGCAGCGGCTGAGAAGCAGGCACGGATTGACAGTGGACAAGACGTGATTGTGGGGGTGAATAAATACAAGCTGAAGACGGAGGATGCGATTGAGGCGCGGGATATTGACAACGTGGCAGTAAGGGATATGCAGATCGCTAGACTGAAAGAAATTAAGTCTAAACGTGATGCAACTCAAGTAAATGCTGCTCTAGCAGCTATTATTTTTGCAGCAGGGCATGAGGGGATGGGTAGTCCGGTTGGTGTTGCTGGTGATGCTTTAGGTGGCGCAAGCAGCAGTGTTGGTGCTGCAAGTGCAGCGAGTAGCAATGCGGGCGGCGCTGGGCAAGGCTCCAGCAACTTGCTCGACCTCACAGTCAAAGCCATCCGCCTGCGCGCCACGGTAGGCGAGGTAAGCGACGCACTAGAAAAAGCCTTCGGCCGCCACCGCGCTGATATTCATAAAGTGAGCGGTGTGTATGCAGCCGCTTACGACGCAGACAGCAACGAGGGCGACACCATGGAGTACTGGAACCAGCTCAAGAAAGACATAGCAGACTTCGCCGAAGCCCAAGGCCGCCGCCCGCGCGTAATGATCAGCAAACTAGGCCAGGACGGCCACGACCGGGGTGCCAAAGTAGTAGCCACTGCGTTTGCAGATCTAGGCTACGACGTGGACATGGGGCCGCTATTCCAAACGCCGGAAGAGTGCGCCCGCCAAGCGATTGAAAATGACGTGCACGCCGTAGGCGTAAGCACACTAGCCGCAGGCCACAAAACCCTAGTCCCCGCCATCATCGCTGAGCTTCAACGCCAAGGCGCAGACGACATCATCGTTTTCGTAGGCGGCGTGATCCCCCGGCAAGACTATGACTTTTTGTATGCGGCGGGTGTGAAGGGCATCTACGGGCCGGGCACGCCGATACCTGTGAGTGCTAAGGATGTGTTGGAGCAGATTAAGAAGGCGTTAGTATGAGCTGCATTCCTGTTTTAGCATCCCCCTTTCGTTTGGGCTACCTATCCAGTTGGATTGCCTCTCCCGCCCGAGTTACATATCTCCCGTTCGGGCTGAGCTTGTCGAAGCCTTCATACTTACTTAATTAGTGAAATCCTTCTTCGTCTATCTGTTGCGTTGTGGTGATGGCTCGTACTATTGCGGCCACACAGACGATCTTGTCCTACGTGTGCATCAGCACGAAGACGGCGATATTGGCTACACGTCAACCCGTAAACCAATAGAGATTGTTTGGCAGGGAGAGTTTGAAACTCGAGAAGGTGCATTGGCTTTTGAGCTACAGGTTAAAGGCTGGTCTAGAGCTAAGAAAGAGGCCCTAATTCGAGGTGATTGGGATGCGATAAAAAATTTAGCGAAATCTACCAACCCTATTCAAGCTAAGCCTCCACCATCCGTTCGGGCTGGGCGTGTCGAAGCCATCACGAGTCCTTCGACAAGCTCAGGAGGAGCGGAGAGAGAAAAGCAACGAACTCTTCGACAAGCTCAGGGCGAGCGGGCGGTAGTGCAATCTATAGTCCAAGAAGAGGGCATCGCGCAGCGCCGCGCAGTGGCCAAAGCCATTACATTGCTTGAATCTACGCGTGCAGATCACCGCGCTCAGGCGGATGAGTTGCTGACTTCTTTGCTGCCATACACTGGCAAATCATTCCGCCTAGGCATCAGCGGCGTACCCGGCGTAGGAAAATCCACCTTCATCGAAACGCTAGGTCTGTACCTGATCGACCAAGGCCACCGCGTCGCCGTGCTCACCATCGACCCATCCTCTACCATCTCCGGCGGCTCCATATTAGGTGACAAAACGCGGATGGAAAAACTATCGGTACACGATAGAGCCTACATCCGCCCCAGCCCCAGCAGCGGTACGCTGGGTGGTGTGGCCGAGAAGACGCGTGAGGCTATGCTAGTGTGCGAGGCAGCGGGGTATGACATTGTGATTGTTGAAACCGTAGGCGTGGGCCAGAGCGAGACGGCGGTGGCCGGCATGACGGATATGTTTGTGCTGATGCAGCTGCCTAATGCAGGGGACGATTTGCAGGCGATCAAAAAGGGCGTGATGGAGCTGGCGGATTTGGTGGTGATTAACAAAGCCGATATTGACAAAGATGCCGCCACGCGCGCGCAGGCGCAGATCACTTCGGCCATGCGCTTGTTTGGCCAGCAGGGCAACCCGGCGCCAACTACTGCCCGCATACATCTAGATCCCGTTCACCCTGAGCCTGTCGAAGGGTTCGTGAAGACTTCGACTGGCTCAGTCCGAACGGAATTGGTATGGTCGCCGAAAGTGATTCAGATGTCCGCTTTGCACGGCACAGGTGTGCAAGAGTTCTGGCAAAACGTATCAACGTTTAAAGAATTACAAACTAAAGACGGCAAGTTAGCGCAGCGAAGGCAGCAGCAGTCGCTGGCGTGGATGTGGGAGCGGATTGAATCAGGCCTGAAGCAAGCGTTTAAGCAAAACCCTCAAGTGCAAGCGTTGTTGCCGCAATTAACGCAGCAAGTGCTAAAAGGTGAGCTAGCAGCCTCTACTGCAGCAAGAAATCTGCTTGAGACCCAAGTAAATAATGCTCAAGCAGCTATGAAATAAATAGTAATTTAGACATATTGAGATAAGAGAATAGTTATGCAAGACATCCTAGAACAACTAGAAGCCAAGCGCCAACTCGCCCGCATGGGTGGTGGCCAAAAGCGCATCGACGCACAGCACAAAAAAGGCAAACTCACTGCGCGCGAGCGGCTGGATATATTGCTGGACGAAGGCAGTTTTGAAGAATGGGACATGTTTGTCGAGCACCGCTGCGTAGACTTTGGCATGCAAGACCAGAAGATCCCCGGTGACGGCGTGGTCACCGGCTACGGCATGATCAATGGGCGCTTGGTGTTTGTGTACAGCCAAGACTTCACCGTGTTTGGTGGCGCGCTAAGTGAGGCACACGCCGAGAAAATTTGCAAAATCATGGACCAGGCCATGAAGGTGGGCGCACCGGTAATTGGCCTAAATGACTCTGGAGGCGCGCGCATTCAAGAAGGCGTGGCGTCCCTTGGCGGCTATGCCGATGTGTTCCAGCGTAACGTGATGGCCAGCGGCGTGGTGCCGCAGATCAGCATGATCATGGGGCCTAGCGCGGGCGGCGCGGTGTACTCGCCCGCCATGACCGACTTTATCTTCATGGTCAAAGATTCGTCCTACATGTTCGTCACCGGCCCTGAGGTGGTAAAGACCGTGACGCACGAAGAAGTGACCGCTGAAGAACTGGGCGGCGCTATCACGC
>JAYWGO010000008.1:0-8678 GCA_043778205.1 Polaromonas sp.
GCGACGGGACATGTTATTTGCAAACTTCCGCGAATCACGCGCAGGTAACCTGAGTATTTGCCCGTTTGGAAGTACGACGCGCCTTCGCTCCAGTTTGCAAATAACACGCTCCCATCGCTTCTCCCTGGCAACTTTGGTAGTTGAAGGCACGCGGGGCTGTTGCATGTGACAGTGACCGGCAGCTACTCACCCAAGACCGGGAACACGCAGGCCTACGTTTGTAACGGCAACCGAAACCGTGACCCACTTAGCGTTAAATGTCCCCCGCACCAAACCGGCAAAGCGTCGATTGAGTGTGGCCTTGATGAAAATCTGGAAAAAGGCGCGTCGTACTACCAAACGGGCAAATACTTAAGGCAACCTGCGCGTGATTTCGCAAGATTTTGCAGCAAGGCCACACTCAAGCGGCGCAACACTACAAAAGCGAGTCAAGTCATCTTTAAAACTTCAAGCCAGAAAGCCAGAAAGCCAGAAAGCCAAAATCCCTCAAAACAAAGGCTTTTTGAAAATCAAAACCCCGTATGACCCAAGGAAATGCTGCACAAGCAGCTATAAAATTAATAGTACCAAGCAAACGCAAAAAGCATCAAGTAGCCAAGTGCTCAGGTCCAAAACTGTGTGGCAACAGCTGGTCAAGCGTCAGGCTCAGCAGTACACCTTGTGGGCTGGCTATCCAAACGGGCACATCCGGCGCGGCAAATTCACGCAGCTTCTGACGACAGCCGCCGCAGGGCGTAACCGGAGCATCGGCAACGCCTGCCACCAGTACGGCCACCGCCTTGCGGCCACCACCCATGATCATTACGCTCAGCGCGCTGGCTTCGGCGCACACCCCTTGCGGGTAGGCTGCGTTTTCTACGTTGCAGCCTGCATGAATGTTGCCGTGCTCGTCCAGTACCGCTGCGCCAACTAAAAACTTGGAATAGGGCGCATAGGCCTTCTCGCGGGCGGCCAAGGCGGCGGCCAGCATGGCGGTTTGGGTGGCTTGGGGAATGTGCATGAAGGCAATATGTTTAAAAAACAACTAACGCGACTTGGTATACGGCGAACCTAGCGCTTTCGGCGCAGTGGCTTTGCCAATAAAACCGGCCAGCAAAATGACGGTAAGCAGGTAGGGCAGGGCCTGAATCATCTCTACAGGCACCTCGCCAATGCCGGGCAGCTTGGTGCCCTGCAGGCGGATAGACACTGCATCTAAAAACCCAAACAGCAGGCAGGCCCACAGCGCGCCAACAGGGTGCCATTTGCCAAAAATCATAGCGGCCAGCGCCATAAAACCGCGCCCTGCCGTCATGTTGGGTGCAAATGACGCGTTTTGTGCCAGCACCAAATAGCAACCTGCCAAGCCGCACAGCGCGCCATTGCCCACCAGCGCCAAGTAGCGTATGCCGTTGACCGATACGCCTGCAGCGTCCACCATAGCCGGGTTCTCGCCCACCGCACGCAGGCGCAGGCCAATGCGGGTGCGAAACAGCAGCCACCACACGCCGCCCACCAAGGCCAAGGCCACATACACCAGCACGTTATGGGCTAACAGCGCAATGCTGGTAACGGCTTTAAGGCGCACAGCGTCAATTACCGGCGGCGTTTGCCCACCTTGTTTAAACCATGCTATGCCCAGCACCACCGTTAGGCCGGCTGCAATGATGTTGACCGCCAAACCTGAGATCACTTGGTTGCCATGGTAGGTAACGCAGGCAAAACCGTGCAAGCAAGACAGCGCAATAGCCACGCCCAGCGCAGCGGCCATGGCCAGCGTGGTGGACTGGGTTGTTACGCCTACGGCACCCGCTGCAAAAGCGGCAAACAGCATTTTGCCCTCCAGGCCAATGTCGATAACCCCGGCGCGCTCGGCCAGCACGCCAGCCAGTGCACAAAAAATCAGCGGTGTAGACAGGCGCAGCGATGAGGCCACAATGTCAAGCAGCAGGGCGCTATCCATGGGCTGCCTCTTTAGCTTTTAAGGTTGGCGGGTTACTGTGCTGGTTGCCGCGCAGGCGGTGGTAGATGCGGGCCACCAGTGGGGCTGTAGCGTAGGCCATAGCGCCCGAGAACAGCACAATAAAGCCTTGCAGCATGACCACCATGTCGCGGGTAAAGTCTTTGACCTCAAACGCCACCTCGGCACCGCCCTGAAAAATCATGCCAAACAGCAGGCTGGCCATCACGATGCCCACTGGGTGGTTGCGCCCCATCAGTGCCACGGCAATGCCGGTAAAGCCAGCGCCAGAGACAAAGTCTGGCAGCAGCTTGCCATGCACACCCGACACCTCGTTCATGGCCACCATGCCCGCCAGCGCGCCCGATATGCCCATGGCAATGAGCACCTGGCGCTGCGGCGTAATGCCTGCATACACGGCAGCACCCTGGCTGGCACCACTGGCGCGCAGCTGGTAGCCAATGCGCGTTTTCCAGAGCAGTAAATACACCCCCACTGCGGCTACCAGTGCCATCAGTACACTAAGGTTCAGCGGCGACGAAGGCCAGGCGATGCCCACCCAGCCTAGCACTTGGTGCACACCCGGCATTTTGGCGCTGGCAGCAAAAATGGCGCTTTGCACGTTCATCTCGCCTGCAGGTTTGAGCACATTCACCAGCAAATACACCATCAAACTGCTGGCCAAAAAGTTAAACATGATGGTGGTAATTACAATATGGCTGCCCCGGTAGGCCTGCAAATACGCCGGTACCAACGCCCACACGCAGGCAAAGGCGGCTGCCCCCAGCACCATCAAGGGCAGCACTGCCAAGCCAGGCAAACCAGGGGCCAGCCACAGCGCCACCAAGCCTGCACCTAAGCCGCCCAGCATGGCCTGGCCTTCGCCGCCAATGTTAAACAAGCCCGCATGAAAGGCCACCGCTACAGCCAGCCCGGTGAAGGTAAACGTGGTGGCGTAGTACAGCGTGTAGCTTAAACCCCGCTGTGTGCCCAGGGCACCCTTGACCAGCGCGCTGATGACCTCGGTAGGGCTTTGGCCCACCAAGGCAACCACCAAGCCTGCAGCAACCAGTGCGATAGCCAAATTTAACAGCGGCACCACGCCCACGTCTAACCAGCGCGGAATGTCTTGCTGCCCTTGGCTCATGCGGCCACCTCTTCTTGCGCCACCATCAGCAAACCTAGGTTCTGTTCGTTGCATTCGTTCACAGGCAGTTCACCGGTAATATGGCCTTGGTTCATCACAATCACGCGGTCAGACAGCGCCAGTATTTCTTCTAGCTCGCTTGACACTAGCAATATCGCGCAGCCCGCATCGCGCAGCATGCGCAACTGGTTGTGGATAAATTCAATGGCACCAATGTCCACCCCGCGCGTAGGCTGGCCCACCAGCAATACTTTGGGCGACTGGTTAAACTCGCGCGCCAAAATCAGTTTTTGCTGGTTACCGCCAGAGAACTTGGACGAGCCCAGCTGTGGATGCGGTGGCCGCACATCAAAGCGCTGCATCAGCGTGTGGGTGTCGCTGAGCATGGCGCGGGTTTTCATCCACAGGCCTTGGCTGTAAGTGGCCAGCCGCTCGTAGCCCAACACGGCAGATTCCCAGGCAGCAAAGGGCATCACCAAGCCGCGCTCGTGCCGGTCTTCGGGCACATGGGCCATGCCTGCATGCCTTGCAGCTTGCGGGTTAAGCCACTGGCCAGCGGTGTAGTGCAGTCCGCCCACTTCAAGCTGGCCTGTAGCAGGGCGGCGCATGCCACTTAAAATTTCTAGCAGCTCGGTTTGGCCGTTGCCCGCTACACCCGCAACGCCCACAATCTCGCCTGAATGCACCTGCAAAGACACGCCGCGCAAACGCGCTATGCCATGCAGGTCAGTGCAGTGCAGGTCACGTGCAGCCAGCAGTACGGGTGCGCCGGTTTTTAAGGCGCTGCGTTGCGCTGGAGCGCGCAGTTTGCGCCCTACCATGGCCTCGGCAAGCGTGCCTACAGTGGCACCCAACGTGGGGCATTCGTGCACCACCTGGCCTGCACGCATCACAGTCACTTGGTCGCACAGGGCCAGCACTTCGCGCAGTTTGTGGGTGATCAAAATAATCGTTTTGCCCTGTTCGCGCAGCCGGCGCAGCACCCCAAAGAGTGCGTCAGTTTCTTGCGCGGTTAGCACGGCGGTGGGTTCGTCCAGAATCAAAATACGGGCACCACGGTGCAACGCTTTTAAAATTTCCAGGCGTTGGCGGTCGCCCATGCACAGGTCTTCTACCAAGGTGTCTAGCGGCACCTGCAGGCCAGTGTCTTGCATCAGGGTGTGCAGCTTGGCCTGTGTGCTGGTTTGGGACTTGCGCAGGTCAAAGTAGGGCTCTACGCCCAGCAGCACATTGTCCAGTGCGCTCAAGGTGTCTACCAGCATAAAGTGCTGGTGCACCATGCCAATGCCCAGCTTAATGGCCTCGTCCGAGTTGCGAATGCGTGCGCTGTGGCCTTCTACCTCAATGCCGCCTGCGTCAGCGGTGTAAAAGCCGTACAAAATCGACATCAAGGTGCTTTTGCCGGCACCGTTTTCACCCACCAGGCCGTGGATGGTGCCTGCAGCTACGCTCAAGTTAACATCGCGGTTGGCCACCACGCTGCCAAAGCGTTTCTCTATCCCTGCCATTTTTACAGCGCTTTGCTGCGCCACAGACAAAAGCCGCACGGCGGCTGGCGCAGTGCGGCTTAAGGAGGCAGGTGGATGGTCAGTGGTCACGCGCTAAGCGTAGCACAGACTATGCCTAACCCTTTTCATAGCGGTTCAATTCACTCACACTTGTTAGCTGCCATGTAGTCCACTACTTTAACCTTGCCGCTGACGATGTCGGCCTTGGCTGCATCTACTTTTTTGCGCATGTCGGCAGACACCAGTTTGTCGTTGTTAGCGTCCATGGCATAGTCTACGCCGCCCTCTTTCAGGCCCAAGGCGCTAACACCAGGGGTGGGGTTTTTAGCCGCGTTGTACACCGCTACGTCCACGCGCTTGAGCATCGAGGTGAGCATGGTGCCAGGCTGGATGCCGTTTTGGTTGCTGTCTACGCCAATGGCCAGCTTGCCAGCGTCTTTGGCTGCTTGGTACACGCCAATGCCAGTGCCGCCTGCGGCTGCAAACACCACGTCAGCGCCTTTGGCAAACTGGGCCTTGGTGAGTTCACCGCCACGGCCTGGGTCGTTCCAGGCAGCGCCGGTGGTGCCGGTCATGTTGGCAAAGGTTTCTACCTTGGCGTTGGCAAACTTAGCGCCTTGCTCGTAGCCGCACTGGAAGCGGCGAATCAGCGGAATGTCCATGCCGCCTACAAAGCCTACTTTGCCGGTTTTAGACGCTTGCGCGGCCATCATACCGACCAAGAAGCTGCCTTCGTGCTCTTTGAACACCACCGATTGCACGTTGGGCTCGCCCACCACAAAGTCAATGATGGCAAAGTTAAGCTTAGGGAACTCTTTGGCGACTTTTTGAATTGCGTCGCCTTGGGCAAAGCCAATACCAATGATCGGGCTGGCACCGCGTTCGGCCATGCGGCGAATAGCCTGCTCACGCTGGGTTGGGTTGGAAACTTCAAACTCCAGGTAGGTCTTGCCGGTTTCTTTTTTCCAGCGCTCGATGCCGTTGTAGGCTGCTTCGTTGAAGGATTTGTCAAACTTGCCGCCCATGTCAAAGACAATAGCAGGTTCTGCAAAAGCAGTGCTGGCGGCCAAAGCGGCAGCAGCAATCAAAGTGGAGCGAAGGTTCAGTGCCATGGGTACATCCTCAGAAGTGTAAAAAATAACCCCTGACTGGTAAGTAAGGGGAGGGTATGAGTCTAAAGCCAGAATCATGCCTGAATCAACGCGCCTTTGCCTAGCCGGGTTATCCTGTATGGGCATTATTTTTAGAGGGATTACCCGATGAACAAGCTTGTAACTGGTGTTAAGCAGCCACCGCATCCGATGCTAGGCCTGAATTTTTGGCAAGCCGCACCCAAAGTGTTGCTACATGAACACCTGGATGGTGGGCTGCGCCCCGCTACCTTGCTGGCACTGTGCCAGGCTGGCAACATTCCCTTACCCGTAGACACAGCCGCCGCGCTGGCGCTGTGGCTGCAAGGCAATGCCAATTCGGGCAGTTTAGAGCGTTATGTGGCAGCGTTTGCACCCATTGTGGCAGCTATGGCCACAGAAGCAGCGTGCGAGCAAGTAGCTTTTGAAGCCGCAGAGGACGCGCGGCTTGATGGCTGCGTATTGGCTGAGTTTCGCATGGCACCGTTGCTGCTAGAGCCGCACGGCATGGCGCCCGAGGCGGCTGTAGAGGCGATGGTGCGCGGCCTGCAGCGCAGCGCCCTGCCTGCAGCACTTATTGTGTGCGCTATGCGCACCGACAGTGCTGCGCAGGTAGAGCGGGCTGCGCACCTGGCCGTGCGCTACGCCGGCCAGGGCGTGGTGGGTTTTGATTTGGCAGGTGCAGAAAAAGGCTTTCCGGCTACGCGCCACCGCCGGGCTATCGACATAGCGCGCTCAGCAGGGCTGGGCATTACCCTGCATGCAGGCGAGGCTGACGGTGGGCACCGGGTGCTTGAAGCGATTGAACTGGGCGCGACCCGCATTGGCCACGGCGTGCACATTGCCCTTGCAGCGCCTGGTGAAAGCCCAGCACATGTGGCGCAGCGCATGGCCGAGGTGGCCAGCATGCGCGTCAATGGCCGCGCAGTGCACTTTGAGGTGTGCCCCACCAGCAACACCCACACCGGAGTTTGCGCGCAAATTCACCAACACCCCTTGCCTGCCATGCTGGCCGCTGGGCTAGAGGTGTCGGTGCACACTGACAACCGGCTTATCTCCGGGGTAACCCACAGTGGCGAGCTGCACTTAGCCCACAGCGTACTGGGCTTAGACCTGCAGGACTTGGTTCGCAGTGCGCGCTGCGCTGCTGCAGCTTCTTTTTTAGCTGATGCTGACAAAGCCGCTGCGCTGGAGAAAATCAATACCTGGGCACTCGGCTTGAATTAGCCTGGGCTAGGTAAATTAGCCAGCTCACTCTGCGCGGCACATAGGCCCTGCGGCAACTTGCAGCCCTAACACGTTGACACCTGCTATGCGCGCGCCCGCGTTAACGCGCCTCAGCACATTTTGGCCGTCGTTGGCAAAGCCGGTTTCGCTGGGCAGCAGCACCAGCTCTCTGCCGTCTTGCAGCAGCACCACGGCACCCTCGTTCACATGCACATAGGTGCCGGGCAAGGGCGCAGCGCCTGGGGCTGCGGCGGGTGGGCCAAACAGCAGCGCGGTGTCCACATCGGCCAGCTGGGGCGCAGGCGCAACAAAAGCAATTTCGCCCGAAGCTTGGGCTGGCGCGCCGGGCTGCAGGGTGATGCCTTTGCCAGCTTCTAAGCGGTTGGGGCTGCTGCCAGGGGTAGTCTCGGTGACCACTGCGTCGCCTTGGCGCACAAACACCTCGGTACGCTGGTTGGTGGGCTGGTTGGTGGGCTGGTTTTGCAAGGCCACGCCAAAAGCGGTGGTGTTTACGCGCACAGCGGCTTCACCGGCCACAAAAATAAACTGCGCAGGCCGCAAGCCAGCCAGCCTGCCGGTAATCAGCTGTGCTTTGCCTTGCACTAGCACCAGCTCCATACGCCCTTGCTCAGGCCGCGTGTCGCTGTACTCTAGTGTGCGTACCAGAAGTTCAGAGTTGGGGTCTAGGGCTATGCGTGTGCCGTCTTGCAGCACCAGCAGGGCTGTGCCTGCCTCGGTACGCAGGCTATCGCCTTGTACAAACGGTTGGGTGGCCGCTAGCGTGCGTGACACCCCCCTGGCAGAGGTAGCTACCAAAGTGCCGCTTGAGGCTGCCAAGCGGCCCGCTGGGTCTTCGCTGGCCCTGCTAAGGGCGGGGTTGTCGTTGACAGGGCAATCTGCAGCGCATTGGCGCACTACAAAATCGGTGCCGCGAATACCCACCGTGGCGGTGGCGGTGTTAAAACGCACGCTGTTAGGCCGCCGCTTGCCTATGGCACCGGTAATCACGCGCAACGCGCCTGTAAATAAGCGCATTACAAAGCGCTCTTCAGAGGCTTGTTCGGGCTTAACTATAAAGTCCGTAATTGCCATGCGAGACAGCTGGCCTAGCTGCACGCTGGTGCCATCGCTGTAGCGCAGCGCCGCCGTAGAGCTGGCCTGGGTTTGCACTACATCGCCCACCTGCAGGTCGGTATCGGCGCTGGCCAGCCGGGGGCTGCCGCCTGCTGGTTGCAGCGTGACGGTGCCTGTGGCCAACAGCACGCGGCCAATGGCGGGCGCTGTGCTAGCGGTGGCTGGTGCAGCCGCTGCAGTTTGTGCCCAGGCAGTGGGTAATGTGGCTGCTGCGCAAAATAGCAGCAGTGCAGCGCGCAGCGCGCCTTGCAACGCAGGCACTGCCTGTGTGAAGGGTAAACAAGGCTGCGGCCTGCCAGCCGCGTTGTTATCGGCAGATAAGTATCGGTGCATCGTTGTCCTTGGTGGTGCTGTCAGCTAGGGTAGAACTTAAAGGGCTTGAGACAGTGACTAATGCGGACAAAGACGCTAGTAAATCATTGTCAAAACCTTGCAGTACCACCACAGTAGGGGCGGGCGCGGGTGTGATCACCGGTGGAGGTGGTGCGGGAGTAGGAGTAGGAGCTGGAGCTGGAGCTGGAGCTGGAGCTGGAGCTGGAGCTGGAGCTGGAGCTGGAGCTGGAGCTGGAGCTGGAGCTGGAGCTGGAGCTGGA
>JAYWGO010000009.1:0-30936 GCA_043778205.1 Polaromonas sp.
TAAATCAACTACTTACAGCGACCCCAGCTAATTTCAATCGGAATTTGGAGCCTAAACAGCTCTCTCTCCTCTGAAAAACGTTGGGACACTACTGATTTAAATTCTAAATACCAATACCGGACGCAGAGGACGCAAAGGTCCCGCAGAGGACGCAAAAGGAAGACAAAATAAAATTCAAAAACATATGAATTTAGAAAAGAATGGTTTGAAAATATAATTTTTTTGAGCTCGATAATGGTAATTTTTGGCGTTGACCTTTGATAATTTTTGGTATTCCTTTTGCGTCCTCTGCGTAACCTTTGCGAACTCTGCGTCCGGCAGTTCGGAAGTCCGATCCCATGAACCTCTCCCGCCGCGAATTCTCATCCATCCTTACGGCCGCAGCCGTAGCAGGCTTTCCATTGGCGCGCGAGGCCAGTGCCAAAGAGGCTGCTGTGAATTACAACGTGCCCAAAACAGGCAATGTGCACCTGCTGCATATGACCGACTGCCATGCGCAGTTGTTGCCTATTTACTTCCGCGAGCCCAGTGCCAACATTGGCATTGGCAGCATGACGGGCAAGGTGCCGCATCTGGTGGGCGAACATTTGCTGAAATACGCCGCTATGCAAGCGGGCAGCCCGCTGGCCTATGCGCATACCTACCTTGACTTTGAACGTGCAGCCCGGCAGTACGGCAAAGTAGGCGGCTTTGCGCATTTGGCCACACTGGTCAAGCAGCTTAAAGCCAGCCGCCCAGGTGCGCTGTTGCTTGACGGTGGCGACACCTGGCAGGGCAGTGCCACCAGCCTGTGGACAGGGGCGCAAGATATGGTGGACGCGGCCAAGCTGCTGGGTGTGGACGTGATGACGGCGCACTGGGAATTTACCTACGGCGAGGGGCGGGTGAAGCAAATCATTGAGAAAGACTTTGCACCGAGTGGCACTTTCAAAGGCATCGACTTCATCGCACAAAACGTCAAAACCAAAGACTTTGAAGACCCGGTGTTCAAGCCCTATGTCATCAAAGAAATGAACGGTGTCACAGTAGGCATCATCGGCCAAGCTTTCCCTTACACCCCTATTGCCAACCCTGGCTGGCAAGTGCCCAACTGGAGCTTTGGTATACGTGAGGACGACTTGCAAAAACAGGTTAACGAATGCAAAGCCAAAGGTGCGCAGGCGATTGTGCTGCTCAGCCATAACGGCATGGACGTGGATTTGAAGCTGGCCAGCCGCGTCACAGGCATTGACGCTATTCTGGGTGGCCATACCCACGACGGTGTGCCTGTGCCCACCATGGTCAAAAACACTGCTGGCCAAACGCTGGTGACCAATGCAGGCAGCAACGGCAAATTCCTCGGGGTGCTAGACATTGATGTGAAAGACAAAAAAGTGGTTGCAGTCAACTACAAGCTTTTGCCTGTCTTTGCCAACTATTTGCCCGCTGACAAAGACATGCAAGCGCTGATCGATAAAATTCGCTCGCCCTTCAAAACCAAGCTCGAAGAAACTTTGGCTACCACCGAGGGCCTGCTGTACCGGCGCGGTAACTTCAGCGGCACGTTTGACCAACTCATCATCGACGCGCTGATGGACGTGCGCGGTGGGCAGATTGCTTTTTCTCCCGGTTTCCGTTGGGGCACATCGCTGCTGCCCGGCCAAGCCATCACACGCGAGCATGTGATGGACCAAACCGCCATCACCTACCCGTGGACCACGCTAAGCGACATGACTGGCGAGACGATTAAAAACGTGCTGGAAGACGTGGCCGACAACCTGTTTAACCCCGACCCGTACTACCAGCAGGGCGGAGACATGGTGCGCGTGGGCGGCATGCAATACACCTGTGACCCCACAGCCAAAACCGGCCAACGCATCAGCAATATGCGCCTAGGCGGTAAGTTGCTAGAAGCCGATAAAACCTACAAAGTAGCAGGCTGGGCTCCTGTGCAAGAGAGCAGCAAAAACGCAGGGCCACCCGTGTGGGATGTAGTAGAAACTTACCTCAAAGCACAAAAAGTCATTAAGCCTGTGGTGTTGAATAACCCTAGCCTGCAAGGCATAGTGGGCAATCTTGGTTTGGCCTAGGCACACTTCTCAGGCTATAATATAAGGCTTCGCTGGCAGTAGCAGGCGATTACAGCACGGCGCGGGTAATTCCACTCGCGTACGCAAGTGTCCATGTAAGCACACCATTTGTTTTTACAGATTTAGTGCATAAGTGGTTGATTTTAAAGGAATTTTCTATGTTGACAGCAACCAAAGCTGAAGTCGTCAAGGCTAACGCCCGCAAAGCCGGTGACACCGGTAGCCCAGAAGTGCAAGTTGCACTGCTCACCGCCCGTATTAACGAGCTGGCACCCCACTTTAAATTGCATGCCAAAGACCACCACGGTCGCCGTGGCCTGCTGCGTATGGTCAACAGCCGCAAAAGCTTATTGGCTTACCTCAAGAACAAAGACTCTAGCCGTTATGTTGCGCTGATCGCCAAACTAGGCCTGCGTAAATAATCGGGCTATTTGCATTAAAACGCCTGAGTTAGTTCACTAGCTCAGGCGTTTTTTACTTCGGAGTTGGCAAAAGCAGAACTGAAGCTGTGTCATTCCAAAGGTGGTTTGCATTAAAAAACCCTCTTTGGGATGGCATCGTGTTCTGGCCCCAGCGCTTCGACCCAGTGGTACAGGGAATGTACTTTTTTAAGTGAAATCTGCTTGTGGCCCAAGGAAATGCTGCACAAGCAGCTATCATAATAATAGTAATTAAGGAAACACGATGAGTATTTTTAACAAAGTGACCAAGACCTTTCAATGGGGCAACCACACCGTCAAAATGGAAACCGGCGAGATTGCACGCCAAGCTGGCGGCGCTGTGCTGTTGGACATGGACGGCACGGTAGTTTTGGCTACTGTAGTGGGCTCCAAGACCGCTAAAGCCGGTCAAGACTTCTTCCCACTGACGGTTGATTACCTTGAGAAAACCTACGCCGCAGGCAAAATCCCCGGCAGCTTTTTCAAGCGTGAAGCCAAGCCCAGCGAATTTGAAACCCTGACCAGCCGCCTGATCGACCGCCCGATCCGCCCGCTGTTCCCCGAAGGTTTTTACAACGAAGTGCAAGTGGTGATTCACACCGTGTCGCTCAACCCCGATGTGATCGGCGACATCCCCGCACTCATCGCTACCAGCGCTGCGCTCGCCATCAGCGGCATCCCGTTTGCAGGGCCGATTGGCGCTGCCCGCGTAGCCTACATCAATGGCCAGTACGTGCTGAACCCGAGCAACAACCAGTTGGCCGAGAGCCAGATGGACCTGATTGTGGCGGGTACAGAAGCCGCTGTGTTGATGGTCGAATCCGAAGCCAAGCAGTTGGGTGAAGACATCATGCTGGGCGGCATTGTGTTTGGCCACGAGCAGAGCAAAGTAGCCATCAACGCCATCCACGAGCTGGTGCGTGATGCTGGCAAACCAGCTTGGGACTGGAAAGCCCCAGCCAAGGACGAGCCACTGATCGCCAAAGTAGGCGGTTTTGCACAGGCCAAGCTGGCCGCCGCCTACCAGCTGCGCAACAAGCAAGCACGTACGCACGCATGCCGCACAGCCTATGCTGAAGTGATGGCTGATTTGAAAGCCTCTGGCACCGAATTTGACAGCGTCAAAGTCGAATCCATGCTGTTTGACATTGAAGCAGGACTCGTGCGCAGCCAAATCTTGGCAGGCGAGCCACGCATCGACGGCCGCGACACGCGCACCGTGCGCCCGATTGAAATTCGCAACGGCGTGCTGCCACGCACCCACGGCTCAGCCTTGTTCACACGTGGCGAGACACAGGCCTTGGTGGTGACCACCTTGGGTACCGACCGTGACGCACAGCGCATTGACGCACTGTCTGGCGAGTTCCATGACAGCTTCATCTTCCACTACAACATGCCTCCGTTTGCCACTGGCGAAACCGGCCGTGTAGGCACCCCCAAGCGCCGCGAAATCGGCCACGGCCGTTTGGCCAAGCGTGCACTGGTGGCCGTGCTGCCCACCAAAGAAGAGTTCCCGTACACACTGCGCGTAGTGTCGGAAATCACCGAGTCCAACGGTTCCAGCTCGATGGCATCTGTGTGCGGCGGCTGTTTGTCGATGATGGACGCTGGCGTGCCACTCAAGGCGCATGTGGCGGGTATCGCTATGGGCCTCATTAAAGACGGCAACCGTTTTGCCGTACTGACCGACATCTTGGGTGATGAAGATCACTTGGGCGATATGGACTTTAAAGTGGCCGGCACTACCAATGGCATTACCGCCTTGCAAATGGACATCAAAATCCAGGGCATCACCAAAGAGATCATGCAAGTGGCACTGGCCCAGGCCAAAGAGGCGCGCATGCACATTCTGGAGAAAATGCAGTCTGCTATGGCCGTGGCCAATGTGGAAGTGAGCGACTTTGCACCCAAGCTGTTCACCATGAAGATCAATCCAGAGAAAATCCGTGATGTGATCGGCAAAGGCGGCGCAGTCATTCGCGCGCTGACCGAAGAGACCGGTACGCAGATCAATATCAGCGACGAAGGCATCATTACCATTGCATCTACCGACAGTGCCAAGGCCGAAGAAGCCAAGCGCCGTATTTTGATGATCACGGCCGACGTAGAAATTGGCAAAGTGTACGAAGGTGCTATCACCAAGATTTTGGACTTCGGTGCCTTGGTCAACCTGTTGCCAGGCAAAGACGGCCTGCTGCACATCAGCCAGATTAGCAACGAGCGCATCAACAAAGTAACCGACGTGCTGCAAGAAGGTCAGATTGTGCGCGTCAAAGTGATGGAGTTGGACGAAAAAGGCCGCGTCAAGCTGTCGATGCGCGCTTTGCTGGAGCGCCCTGCACAGGACCAACAGCAACAGGCGCACCAGCCGCAACAACAGCTGTAACTGCAAAACTACAGTGCGCGCTAGCCATCGTGCGCACTATGGTTTGCATAGCTGCCTGTGCAACATTTCCTTGGGCTAAAGGCCTTTTTTACTATTGAAACACTGCATGAAAGCTGTTGAAATTACCTCCTTTGGCGCGCCCGATGTGCTGCGCTTGGGTACGCGCCCAGATGCCGCCTTCGGCGTGGGCGAAGCGCTGATCAAAGTATCGGCATCCGGCATCAACCGGCCCGATGTACTGCAGCGCTCAGGGCTGTACCCTGTGCCGCCAGGTGCGTCTGACCTGCCGGGTTTGGAAGTGGCCGGTACCATCGTGGGGGGCGACGCCGCGGCTCTGCAGGCGGCAGGTTTTAAGCTGGGTGACCGTGTCTGCGCGCTGGTGGCAGGGGGCGGCTACGCCGAGCTGTGCGCCGCGCCGGTAGGCCAGTGTTTGCCAGTGCCCCAGGGTTTAAGCGACATAGAAGCCGCCTGTTTGCCAGAGACATTTTTCACCGTTTGGAGCAATGTGTTTGACCGCGCGCGCTTGCAGCCTGGCGAGACCTTGCTGGTGCAGGGCGGTACCAGCGGCATTGGCGTAACAGCCATTCAGATGGCTAAAGCGCTGGGCAATGGTGTGAACGTGCCTGCGACACGGGTGATCGCCACAGCAGGCAGCGACGAAAAATGCGCCGCTTGTTTAAAGCTGGGTGCAGACTACGCGATCAACTACAAAACCCAAGATTTTGTTGAAGAAGTTAAGCGCATCATGGGTGCAGCTTCCAGTAGCGGTGCGGCTGCAGCCAGCGCAGGGCAGGGCGGTTTGTTGTCCAACGCCCCGGTAGCGGGCGTGGATGTCATTCTTGACATGGTTGCAGGCGACTACGTGGCCCGCGAAATCGAGTGTTTGGCTGAAGACGGTCGCTTGGTGATGATTGCCGTGCAAGGCGGGGTAAAAGCCGAATTTAACGCCGGCTTGGTGCTGCGCCGTCGCTTGCAGATCACTGGCTCTACCCTGCGCCCGCGGTCTATTGCTTTTAAAACGGCTATCGCGCAGGCGTTGCGCAAAAACGTCTGGCCTTTGATTGAGGCTGGCAAGATTAAAACTGTGGTCCACAGCGTGTTTGCCCCGCAGGATGCAGCCGCAGCCCATGCGCTGATGGAAACCAACCAGCACATCGGCAAAATCGTGCTGGACTGGAGCAAATCATGAAAAAACTCATAGCGGGCAACTGGAAAATGAACGGCAGCATAGCCGCCAACCAAGCCTTGGTTGAAGCCATATTGCGTGGTGCACCAACGCCGGTATGCGATGTGGCACTGTGCGTACCAGCGCCGTATTTGGCCCAAATTTCATTGCTTTTAAGTGCTGTGGCCCAAGGAAATGCTGCACAGACAGCTATTAATTTAGGAGCGCAGGACATTTCAAGCAACGCCAGCGGCGCGTACACGGGTGAGGTTGCTGGTGCCATGCTCAAAGAATTTGGTGTGCGCTACGCCATCGTTGGCCATTCTGAACGCCGCCAATACCATGGCGAAACCGATGCACTGGTGTCTTTGAAGACCAAGGCCGCTTTGGCCAGTGGCATTACCCCCATCGTGTGTGTGGGCGAGACCCTGGCCGAGCGCGAAGCAGGCCGCACAGAAGAGGTAGTTAAACGCCAGTTGGCCGCTGTAGTGCATGACAACGGCCACTGCATCAGCGAGATTGTGCTGGCCTATGAGCCTGTATGGGCTATTGGCACAGGTAAAACCGCTACGCCAGAGATGGCGCAGGCCGTGCACGCGGTGTTGCGCGCGCAACTCAAAGCTGCCAGCGCACACCCTGAGCGTGTCAAAATATTGTATGGCGGCAGCATGAACGCTGCCAACGCCGCTGAACTGTTGGCGCAAGCTGATATTGACGGTGGTTTGATTGGCGGGGCCTCCTTAAAAGCAGCTGATTTTTTAACAATTATGGCTGCAGCCCAATAAAATGCTGCACAAGCAGCTACATATTCAATAGTAAATTTAGTCACAATTACGCCAAGAATTAATTTAGGAAACCCCATGCAAGTTTTAACTACCGTTTTAGTCGCCATCCAAATGCTCAGCGCCCTCGTCATGATCGGCTTAATTTTGGTGCAGCATGGCAAAGGTGCTGACATGGGCGCGGCGTTCGGCTCTGGCTCATCGGGCAGCCTGTTTGGTGCCAGCGGCAGCGCCAACTTTATGTCACGGGCCACTGCGGTGCTGGCGGCCGTCTTTTTTGTGTGCACGTTGGCTTTGGCCTATTTCAGCGGTGTTCGCCCTGTAGGCTCTGGTTCTATTTTAGAAAAAGCAGGTGTAAGCGCCCCCGCTGGCGCCGCCTCTGGTTCAGCGCCCATCCCAACCGGCGTAACTTTGCCCGCAGCTACAGATACTGCGGTACCGGTTCCTGCTCCTGGCGCAGCACCTGCGCCAGCCGCTGCAGCTTCTGGCGCAGCCGCTATTCCTACCAAATAGCAGTAGGGTTATTTGCCCCTAGGAAAAGCCGTGTTACCCAAGGTAAACAGGGCTTTTTCAGGGTAAACTCTAGGCTTGTTCATATCAGGCAAATCCTCACGCTTTTGAACAAAAAATAGCCGTCGTGGTGAAATTGGTAGACACGCTATCTTGAGGTGGTAGTGGCGAAAGCTGTGCGAGTTCGAGTCTCGCCGTCGGCACCAATCTAGGGCTACCCATTTATGTGGGTAGCCCTGCAAAGCAATGAGCCTCCCCGCTATGGTGCGGATGGCAACAGACACCTTAGCCAGAACCTAAGCCAGATGTTATGAACCTCACAGAATACCTGCCCATTTTGTTGTTTATCTTGGTAGGTATCGGTGTCGGCATCGTGCCGCAGGCTTTGGGCTACTTTCTAGGCCCACGCCGCCCTGATGCGGCCAAAGACTCCCCCTACGAATGCGGTTTTGAAGCCTTTGAAGACGCACGCATGAAGTTTGATGTGCGCTACTACCTGGTGGCTATTTTGTTTATTCTTTTTGACCTGGAAATTGCTTTTCTCTTTCCTTGGGGCGCTGCGATCAAAGACATTGGCATTGTGGGCTTTTGGTCTGTCATGGTTTTCTTGGGTATTCTGGTTGTAGGTTTTGTCTACGAGTGGAAAAAAGGCGCCCTGGACTGGGAATAAAAATACAAGGACCACAGCATGATTGAAGGTATTTTTAAAGAAAACATCGCTACCACCACGGCAGACGCGGTGATTAACTGGGCTAAAACCGGCTCGCTATGGCCCATGACATTTGGCTTGGCTTGCTGCGCGGTAGAGATGATGCACGCTGGCGCTGCCCGCTACGACCTAGACCGTTTTGGCATCGTCTTTCGCCCCAGTCCGCGCCAGTCTGATTTGATGATCGTGGCCGGCACGCTGTGCAACAAAATGGCCCCTGCACTGCGCAAGGTGTACGACCAAATGCCCGAACCACGCTGGGTACTGTCGATGGGTTCGTGTGCCAACGGCGGCGGCTACTACCACTACAGCTACTCAGTGGTGCGCGGCTGCGACCGCATTGTGCCCGTAGACGTGTACGTGCCCGGTTGCCCACCTACAGCCGAAGCGCTGATCTACGGCATCATCCAACTGCAACAAAAAATTCGCCGCACGCAGACGATTGCGCGCGTCTAACCTGCCATCTATTGCTTTCTACGTAGCACCCCATGACTGCATTTGCTGTACTTCCTGAAACCACCCAAGCCGCAGTGCAAGCTGCATTGGGCACACGCATTAAGCGCATTTCTACCGACTTGGGTGAGGTTAGTGTGGTTGTCGCTGCTGCTGACTATCTAGAGGCCGCCACTTTGCTGCGCGACCATGCCGAATGCAAGTTTGAGCAGATGATGGATTTGTGCGGCGTAGATTATGTGGACTACAAAGACGGTGCCTACGATGGCCCGCGCTACTGTGTGGTGCTGCACTTGCTGTCGGTATCGCTCAACCAGCGCGTGCGGCTCAAGGTCTTTGCTGCAGATGACGACCTGCCCGTAGTGGCCTCGGTGAACGATGTTTGGGCGGCAGCCAACTGGTTTGAACGCGAATGCTTTGATTTGTTCGGCATCGTTTTTGAGGGCCATAACGACCTGCGCCGCATTTTGACCGACTACGGTTTTATCGGCCACCCGTTTCGCAAAGATTTCCCTACCAATGGCCACGTAGAAATGCGCTACGACGCAGAAAAAAAACGCGTAATTTACCAGCCCGTCACCATCGAGTTGCGCGAAATCACGCCCCGCGTCATTCGTGAAGAAAATTATGGAGGCATCAAGCCATGAGTATTCGAGCCATTGCCTTAACAATGATCTTCGGTGTGAACACCGCGGAACTGGCTTTGCCAGGCCGCTGGTGTTGCTCCCTTAAGGGGGAGATAGCCGCAGGCTGCTTCGGGGGAGAGCAATAGCATGGCAGAAATTAAAAACTACACGCTGAATTTTGGTCCCCAGCATCCTGCAGCCCACGGTGTACTGCGCCTTGTGTTGGAGCTGGACGGCGAGGTGATCCAGCGCGCCGACCCGCACATTGGCCTGCTGCACCGCGCCACCGAAAAGCTGGCCGAGAGCAAAACCTACATCCAAGCCCTTCCGTACATGGACCGTTTGGACTATGTGTCGATGATGTGCAATGAGCATGCGTACTGCTTGGCTATTGAAAAAATGATGGGCATCCAGGTACCCGAGCGTGCGCAGTACATCCGCGTGATGTTCAGCGAAATCACGCGCTTGCTTAACCACCTGCTCTGGGTGGGTTGCCATGGCCTTGACTGTGGTGCCATGACGATCTTTTTGTACGCCTTCCGCGAGCGCGAAGATTTGTTCGACTTGTACGAAGCCGTCTCGGGCGCACGCATGCACGCCGCGTACTTCCGCCCAGGAGGCGTGTACCGCGATCTGCCAGACACCATGCCGCAGTACAAGGTCAGCAAGATCAAAAATGCCAAAGCATTGGCCAAACTCAACGAGGGCCGCCAAGGCTCAGTGATTGACTTTATCGACGACTTTACCCAGCGCTTTCCCAAGTACTTGGCCGAGTACCACACGCTGCTCACCGACAACCGCATTTGGAAACAACGCACTGTAGGTATCGGTGTTGTCACGCCAGAGCGGGCTTTGAATCTGGGCTTTACGGGCGCTATGTTGCGCGGCTCAGGCATTGCCTGGGACTTGCGCAAGCAGCAACCGTATGACGTGTACGGCAAGATGGACTTTGATATTCCCGTAGGTAAAACCGGCGACTGCTACGACCGCTACTTGGTGCGCATGGAAGAAATGGCGCAAAGTAACCGCATCATCAAACAGTGCGTGGACTGGTTGCGCGTGAATCCCGGCCCGGTGATTACCGACAACAACAAAGTGGCCGCGCCATCGCGTGAAGGCATGAAGAGCAATATGGAGGATTTGATCCACCACTTCAAGCTGTTTACAGAAGGCTTTCATGTGCCGCAAGGCGACGCTTACGCCGCTGTAGAGCACCCTAAGGGCGAGTTCGGTATCTACATGGTGAGTGACGGTGCCAACAAACCTTACCGCCTGAAAATTCGCGCCCCCGGTTTTGCACACCTAGCCGCGTTGGACGAAATGACGCGCGGCCACATGATTGCCGATGCGGTGGCTGTAATAGGTACCATGGACATTGTTTTCGGGGAAATTGACCGATGAGCTCGCAAGTTAACCACGCCGCCGTGCCCTATGTGCTGTCGGACGCAACACGCATGCGGTTTGACAAAGAAGTAGCCAAATACCCTGCAGACCAAAAAGTATCTGCTGTGATGGCCTGTTTGGCCATCGTGCAGCAAGAACAGGGCTGGGTCAGTGCATCTTCAGAGCAGGCCATAGGTGACCACTTGGGCATGCCTGCTATTGCAGTCAAAGAAGTCACCACCTTCTACAACATGTACAACCAACAGCCCGTGGCCAAGTACAAGCTTAACGTGTGCACCAATTTGCCATGCCAGTTGCGCGATGGCCAAAATGCACTTAACTATTTGTGCAGCAAGCTGGGCGTTGAAATGGGCGGCACCACCCAAGACGGTATGTTCACCGTACAGCAGTCTGAGTGCTTGGGTGCGTGCGCGGATTCTCCAGTGATGCTGGTGAACGACCGCAGTATGTGCAGCTTTATGAGCAACGACAAGCTTGACCAATTGATTGATGGCTTAAGAAACGCTACAGCCAACGCCAAATAACTGAGCAAACCAACATGAACGAAAACCAAGTTCTCGCCCAATTTCAAGCGACAGGTGTGCAAACCTGCTTTCATGACCGCCACATTAATCCGCAAATCTACAAAGATTTGAATGGCAGTAATTGGCGCTTGAAAGATTACCTGGCACGCGGCGGCTATGCTGCCTTGAAAAAGATTTTGGGCAAGGACGGTGCCCAGGTAGCTGAGGGTGCGGTGCCCGGCTTGACGCAAGACCAAGTGATTGCCACAGTCAAAGAATCTGCCCTGCGCGGCCGTGGCGGTGCGGGCTTTCCTACAGGTTTGAAGTGGAGCTTTATGCCGCGTGGTTTTCCTGGTCAAAAATATTTGGTTTGCAACTCTGACGAGGGTGAGCCAGGTACTTGCAAAGACCGCGATATTTTGGAATTCAACCCGCATATTGTGATCGAAGGTATGGCGATTGCCGCCTACGCCATGGGTATTACCGTGGGCTACAACTATATCCACGGGGAAATATTCCAAACCTACGACCGCTTCGAGGAAGCGTTAGAAGAAGCGCGTGCCGCAGGTTTGTTGGGCAACCATATTTTGGGCAGTAATTTCAGTTTCGAGTTGCATGCTTTCCACGGCTTTGGTGCTTACATTTGCGGCGAAGAAACAGCTTTGCTCGAATCGCTCGAAGGCAAAAAGGGCCAGCCCCGTTTTAAGCCTCCGTTCCCGGCCAGTTTTGGTTTGTACGGCAAACCTACAACGATCAACAACACTGAAACTTTCGCAGCAGTGCCTTGGATCATCAACCATGGCGGCCAAGCGTATTTAGACATCGGAAAACCCAATAACGGTGGCACCAAAATTTACTCAGTGTCAGGCGATGTGGAGTTGCCAGGCAACTATGAGGTGCCGATGGGCACGCCGTTTAGCAAACTGCTTGAGCTTGCAGGTGGCGTGCGCAAGGGCCGCACACTCAAGGCGGTTATCCCTGGCGGTTCATCTTCACCCGTGCTGCCCGCTGACACCATGATGCAGTGCACTATGGACTACGACTCGATTGCCAAAGCAGGCTCGATGTTGGGTTCAGGCGCGGTTATTGTGATGGACGACACACGCTGCATGGTTGAAAGCTTAAAACGCCTGTCGTACTTTTACATGCACGAGTCATGTGGCCAATGCACTCCGTGCCGCGAAGGCACCGGCTGGCTCTGGCGTATGGTCGAGCGCATCGACAATAGCCAAGGACGTGCTGGCGATATGGATTTGCTCAACTCTGTAGCCGACAACATCCAAGGCCGTACGATTTGCGCTTTAGGGGATGCTGCAGCTATGCCCGTGCGGGCCATGATCAAACACTTCCGCCACGAATTCCAGGCCAAGATTGACGCAGCGCTTGATAAACAAGCTGTAGCCGCCTAAAGCGAACAAGCCCAGAGAAACATATGGTTGAAATTGAACTAGACGGTCAAAAAATCGAGGCGCTTGAAGGCAGCATGATCATTCAGGCGGCTGACAAAGCGGGCACCTACATTCCGCATTTTTGTTACCACAAGAAGCTCAGCATTGCGGCCAATTGCCGTATGTGCCTGGTCGACGTAGAGAAGATGCCCAAGCCTATGCCTGCCTGTGCTACACCGGTGAGCCAAGGCATGATTGTGCGTACCAAAAGCGACAAAGCCATCAAGGCGCAGCAATCGGTGATGGAGTTTTTGCTGATCAATCACCCGCTGGATTGTCCAATTTGCGACCAAGGTGGTGAATGCCAACTGCAAGACTTGGCTGTAGGCTATGGCGGCAATGGTTCACGCTACGAAGAAGAAAAACGCACGGTTGCAGTCAAAGACGTGGGCCCGTTGATCAGCATGCAGGAGATGACTCGTTGCATTCACTGCACCCGCTGCGTACGTTTTGGCCAAGAAGTCTCCGGCATTATGGAGCTGGGCATGGTGCACCGCGGTGAGCATGCCGAGATCACGACGGTAGTGGGCGACACGGTGAATTCGGAATTGTCTGGCAACATGATCGACATTTGCCCAGTGGGCGCTTTGACCAGCAAGCCTTTCCGCTACAGCGCACGCACCTGGGAGCTGGGCCGTCGCAAGTCCATCAGCCCGCATGACTCTACAGGTGCAAACTTGATTGTTCAAGTCAAAGCCAACCAGGTTATGCGCGTGGTGCCTAACGAAAATGAAGCGGTCAACGAATGCTGGATTGCCGACCGCGATCGTTTCAGCTACGAAGCCTTGAACGGCCCGGAACGAGTAACTAAGCCCATGCTGAAACAAGGCGGTGTGTGGTCGGAAGTTGATTGGCAAACTGCACTGGAATACGTGGCCAACGGCCTTAAACAAATCAAAGCTGATCACAGCGCTTCATCCATAGGTGCCTTGGTGAGTCCGCACAGTACGGTAGAAGAACTGTACTTGGCCTCAGCCTTGGTGCGCGGCTTGGGCAGTGACAATATTGACTACCGCTTGCGCAACGCTGAGTTTGCTGCGCCAGAGGGTGTGCGCTATTTGGGTACATCTATTGCATCCTTGTCAACCTTGCAGCGTGTGCTGGTGGTGGGCAGTAACCTGCGCAAAGACCATCCGTTGTTTGCGCAGCGTATTCGGCAAGCAGTGCGCAAAGGTGGTGTTGTATCCGCTATTAACTCTGCAGAGTTTGACTGGGCTATGCCTGTGGCTAACACCGTTACGGTGCCAGCCGCACAATGGGCGCAGGCACTGGCCGATGTAGCTGCTGCAATTGCTGTTGAAAAGGGCGTAACCGCACCTGCTGCAGGCACTGCCAGCGCTGCGGCTAAGGCCGTGGCTGCATCTTTGCTAGGCGGCGAACGTAAAGCTGTGTTACTGGGTAATGCAGCAGCGCACCATGCCAATGCGTCAACTTTATTGGCACTGGCCAACTGGATTGCTGAACAAACCGGCGCTAGCGTGGGTTACCTCACTGAAGCGGCCAACACCGTGGGTGCGCAACTGGTAGGTGCATACCCACAAAAAGGTGGCAAAACAGCTGCGCAAATGCTCAGCAGTGGCTTGCGCTGCGCTATTTTGCTCAATACCGAACCTAAATTCGACAGTGCAATACACGCGGATATCAAAGCCGACATGGTGGTCACACTCAGCCCGTTCAAGGCCAATATGGACTGCAGCGATGTGTTGTTGCCCATTGCGCCGTTTACCGAAACTGCGGGTACGTTTATCAACGCTGAAGGCCGCATACAAGGCTTTCATGGGGTGGTTAAACCCTTGGGCGATACGCGACCAGCGTGGAAGGTGCTGCGTGTGCTGGGCAATATGCTCGGCGTACCTGGTTTTGACTTTGAGTCTTCACAAGATGTTTTGGCCAAAGCCATCAAAATGCAGGGCGATACAGTGCCTGCAGACCAACTTAGCAATGCGACCAAAGCCACTGTCCGCTTAGACGCAGCTGCTGCACAGCCTGTAAGCGCTGCCATTTACCAGCTCGACGGCATAGTGCGCCGCGCACCTTCGCTACAGCTGACCGTGGATGCAAAAGCCTACGAAGAGGTGTCCGCATGATCGATTTATTGCACGGTTTTGGCCAAGGCTTGCTGGCGGCGCCATGGTGGGGCAATATGGCATGGCCTGTGATTTGGAATCTGGCCAAAATTATCTGTGTTGTATTGCCTATCATGGGCCTAGTTGCGTACCTCACGCTGTGGGAGCGCAAGGCCATCGGTTGGATGCAAATTCGCATTGGCCCAAACCGCGTGGGCCCATTTGGTTTATTACAGCCTATTGCGGATGCGCTTAAGCTGCTTACCAAAGAAATTATCGTGCCTGCTGCGGCCAACAAAAGTTTATTTTTTATTGGCCCCATCATGACCATCATGCCAGCGCTGGCTGCATGGGCTGTTGTGCCGTTTGGCCCGGATGTGGCGCTGGCCAATATCAATGCGGGCTTGCTGTTCATTATGGCGATCACTTCGATGGAAGTGTATGGCGTGATCATTGCGGGCTGGGCATCGAACTCAAAGTATGCTTTCCTCGGTGCCCTTCGTGCATCAGCGCAAATGGTGAGCTATGAAATTGCCATGGGTTTTTGTTTGGTCGTAGTGCTGATGGTATCGGCTTCGCTCAACATGACTGACATTGTTGTAGGGCAGGGCCAAGGCCAGTTTGCTGCGATGGGCCTGAACTTCTTGTCGTGGAACTGGTTGCCGCTGTTGCCCATTTTTGTGGTCTACATCATCTCTGGTATTGCCGAGACCAACCGCCACCCGTTTGACGTGGTTGAGGGGGAGTCAGAAATCGTAGCTGGTCACATGGTTGAGTACTCGGGCATGGCCTTTGCCATGTTTTTCTTGGCCGAATACGCCAACATGATTTTGATATCTTGCATGGCCGCCATTATGTTTTTAGGTGGATGGTATGCACCCATTGAAATAGCACCATTTACCTGGATTCCAGGCTGGATCTGGCTAGGGATCAAAACCTTCGTCGTCGTTACCTTGTTCATCTGGGTACGTGCTACCTTCCCCCGATTCCGCTATGACCAGATCATGCGTTTGGGTTGGAAGATTTTTATCCCAGTCACATTGGTGTGGCTGGTGGTGGTGGCTGCCTGGATGCAGACATCTTGGAATATTTGGAAATAAAGAGCGCTTGATATGACCACAATAGCCACTCCTTTATCGCATGCTTTTTCGTTGAAAGACTTTTTAAGCAGCTTTCTGTTGTTAGAGCTGTTCAAAGGCTTTGCCATGACAGGCAAGCATGCCTTTCGCCGCAAAATCACAGTGCAATTTCCAGAAGAAAAAACGCCGCAATCGCCGCGCTTTCGCGGGCTGCATGCGCTGCGCCGGTATGAAAACGGCGAAGAACGTTGTATTGCCTGCAAACTGTGCGAGGCTGTGTGCCCCGCCATGGCCATCACCATCGAGAGTGAAGTACGCGCGGACGGCAGCCGGCGCACTAGCCGCTACGACATCGATTTAACCAAATGTATTTTTTGTGGGTTTTGCGAAGAAAGCTGCCCAGTGGACTCGATTGTGGAAACCCATATTTTGGAATACCACGGTGAAAAACGCGGAGACCTTTACTTTACCAAAGACATGCTTTTGGCGGTAGGTGACCGTTATGAAAAAGAAATCGCCGCCAACCGCGCTGTGGATGCCAAGTTCCGCTAAACCCTTTTGAAATAATAAAAATGGATATCAAAACTGGGTTCTTTTACCTATTTTCTTTTGTGTTGCTGTTTGCAGCGTTCAAGGTCATTACGGCGCGCAGCCCGGTACATGCGGCTTTGTACCTTGTGCTGGCTTTCTTTCAAGCGGCTGCTGTGTGGGTACTGCTTAAAGCTGAGTTCTTGGCTATCACTTTGGTGCTGGTCTATGTGGGTGCAGTGATGGTACTGTTCCTCTTTGTGGTAATGATGCTGGACATCAATACCGACTCTTTACGCCAAGGTTTCTGGAAGCATTTTCCGCTGGCAGCAGGTGTGGGTGCACTGATTGCTTTTGAAATGGCTTTTGTGCTGATGGGTGGGTTCCGTTTAAGTGAAGAACCCAAGACTGCGGCGGCAATAGCCGGCCAGGTGGCCAATACCAAAGAGCTGGGCAAGCTCATGTACACCCAGTACATTTACCCGCTAGAAATTGCAGCAGTGCTGCTCTTGGTGGCCATCATTGCCGCCATTGCGCTCACGATGCGAGAGCGCAAAGACAGCAAATATGTAGACCCGTCCATGCAAGTGCGCGTGAAGGCGCGGGACCGCATGGAAGTTATCAAAATGAGTGCAACACAAACGGCAGTGCCCGCTGTAGCACAAGCCTCAACCACCGAGGCCGCATCGCAAGTAGCTGCCACCGTTCCCGGAGCCAAAGCATGACTTTAACCCTCGGCCATTTCTTGTCGCTGGGCGCTATGCTGTTTGCACTGTCAGTGATTGGTATTTTTTTAAACCGTAAAAACATCATTATTTTGCTGATGGCCATTGAGCTGATGCTGCTGGCAGTCAACACCAACTTCGTGGCGTTTTCCTACTATTTGGGTGACTTGCACGGACAGGTGTTCGTGTTCTTTATCTTGACCGTGGCCGCCGCAGAGTCGGCCATTGGTTTGGCTATTTTGGTGTTGCTGTTTCGCAATAACGCCACTATCGCCGCCGACGAACTCAACACACTCAAAGGCTAAAACACACTATGAGTGCAACATTGAATGCTTCTACCCTGCTGGCCGTGCCGTTGGCACCGCTGATAGGCTGCTTAATCGCGGGTGTGTTGGGCACCCAGTTTGGTGGCAATTGGATTGGCCGACGTGCCAGCCATTTCTTCACCATCTTAGGTGTGTTGATTGCCTTTATCATTTCCGCCCAAACATCGCTGGCAGTTGCGGCAGGTGCGCGCTTTAACGCCACGCTGTACGAATGGATGGTAATTGGCAGCTTGAAAATGGAGATCGGCTTTCTGGTCGATGGCCTTACTGCCATGATGATGTGCGTGGTAACCTTTGTCTCGCTGATGGTGCACATTTACACCATTGGCTACATGGAAGAAGACGAGGGCTACAACCGGTTTTTTGCCTATATTTCGCTGTTCACTTTTGCCATGCTGATGCTGGTGATGAGCAACAACATGTTGCAGCTGTTCTTTGGCTGGGAAGCCGTGGGTCTGGTATCGTATTTGCTGATTGGGTTTTGGTACAACAAACCCACCGCTATTTTTGCCAACATGAAAGCCTTCTTGGTTAACCGTGTAGGCGACTTTGGTTTTATTTTAGGTATCGGTTTGATCGTAGCCTTTGCGGGCACCCTTAATTACACCGAGGCATTTGCCAAAGCAGGTGATCTGGCCAAGCTCAGCTTTCCTGGCACCGACTGGATGCTGATAACCGTAATTTGCATTTGCCTTTTTATTGGCGCTATGGGCAAGTCTGCCCAGTTTCCACTGCATGTTTGGCTGCCTGATTCTATGGAAGGCCCTACGCCTATCTCCGCGTTGATTCACGCAGCCACGATGGTGACGGCCGGTATCTTCATGGTGGCGCGTATGTCGCCCTTGTTCGAGCTGAGCGATACGGCTTTAAGTTTCATCATGGTGATTGGCGGCATCACTGCGCTGTTCATGGGCTTTTTGGGCATCATCCAAAACGACATAAAGCGTGTGGTGGCATATTCCACATTGTCTCAACTGGGTTACATGACGGTGGCGTTGGGGGCATCGGCCTATTCTGTTGCGGTGTTCCACCTGATGACGCATGCCTTCTTTAAAGCGCTGCTGTTCTTAGCCGCAGGTTCGGTAATTATGGGCATGCACCATGTGCAAGACATTCGCTACATGGGTGGTTTGCGCAAGTACATGCCGATCACGTGGATTACTTCTTTGCTGGGCTCACTGGCATTGATTGGCACGCCTTTGTTTTCAGGCTTTTACTCTAAAGACGAAGTCATCATGGCGGTCAAGGCGAGCCATTTGACGGGCTCAGGCTTTGCCTACTTTGCCGTGATGGCAGGCGTTTTTGTGACAGCGTTTTATTCTTTCCGTATGTATTTTTTGGTCTTTCACGGCAAAGAGCGTTACGACCAAAACCCGGACGCACACCATGCGCACGACAGCCACGGCCACGACAGCCATGGGCACGATGCCAAACCGCACGAGTCGCCATGGGTGGTGACTGTGCCTCTGGTGCTGCTGGCCATTCCTTCGGTGGTGCTTGGCTTCATGGCCATTGCGCCGATGCTGTTTGGTGACTTTTTCAAAGATGCCATCTTTGTAGATGGTGCTAAGCATAAAGCAATGGAAGAGCTGACCAAAGACTTCCATGGTGCCGTGCAATTGGCTTGGCACGGTTTAATCACGCTGCCATTTTGGTTGGCGGTGGCTGGCGTGGCCCTGGCTTACTACATGTACATCATCAAACCCGCATTGCCTGCAGCCATCAAGGCCCGCGTCATGCCGATTTACACCTTGCTTGAAAATAAGTACTACTTTGACTGGTTCAATGAAAACGTGCTGGCACGCGGTGCTCGCATGCTAGGTATGGGTTTGTGGAAGGGTGGAGACCAAACGCTGATTGATGGCGGCTTGGTTAACGGCTCTTGGAAAATAGTGAATGTGGTTTCAAGCTTGGTGCGCCGTGCGCAAACTGGGTATCTGTACCACTACGCGCTGGTGATGATATTGGGTTTGTTTGGCATGATGACGTACTTCGTCTGGTTCAACAAATAAGAAGGAATAATAAAAATGGGTTTGTTGAGCCTTGCAATTTGGATGCCGATCGCTTTCGGTGTCGTTCTGTTGGCCTTTGGCCGTGATGACCAAGCACGCGCTGTACGCTGGATTGCCTTGATAGGGGCGTTGGCCAGCTTTTTGGCGACACTGCCTTTGTACGAGGGCTTTAAGTTGGGCACCTCGGCCATGCAGTTTGTAGAAAAAGCCCCTTGGATTGAGCGCTTTAACGTGCACTACCACTTGGGTATAGACGGCATATCGTTTTGGTTCGTTCCCTTGACGGCCTTCATCACCGTAGTGGTGGTGTTGTCAGCCTGGGAGGCCATTACCGAGCGCGTTAACCAGTACATGGGCGCATTTTTGATTTTGAGCGGCCTGATGATTGGTGTTTTCAGCGCTTTAGATGGGATACTTTTTTACGTATTTTTTGAGGCTACATTGATACCGATGTACCTCATCATTGGCATCTGGGGCGGGCCTAACAAAATCTACGCCGCCTTTAAATTCTTTTTGTACACCCTGCTGGGCTCCTTGCTCATGCTGGTGGCGCTGATCTTTTTGTACACCAAGTCGGGTGGCAGTTTTGATATCTTGACCTGGCATAAACTGCCATTGGGTACTACCGCGCAAGCGCTGGTGTTTTTTGCGTTTTTGTCCGCCTTCGCAGTGAAGGTGCCCATGTGGCCCGTGCATACGTGGTTGCCTGATGTGCACGTAGAGGCACCTACGGGCGGCTCTGCCGTGCTGGCTGCCATCATGCTCAAGCTGGGTGCATACGGCTTTTTGCGGTTTTCTATGCCCATTGCACCCGATGCTGCGCATGAGTACGCGTGGCTGATGATCGCCTTGTCATTGATTGCCGTGGTGTACGTGGGCTTAGTGGCCATGGTTCAGCAAGACATGAAAAAACTGGTGGCCTATTCGTCCGTGGCGCACATGGGCTTTGTTACTTTGGGCTTCTTTATTTTCAACGACTTGGGCGTAGCGGGCGGCATTGTGCAGATGATTGCGCATGGCTTTGTGTCTGCGGCCATGTTTTTGTGCATTGGTGTACTGTATGACCGCGTGCATTCGCGTGAGATTGCCAGCTACGGCGGTGTGGTCAACACCATGCCAAAGTTCGCCGCGCTGGGTCTGTTTTTTGCCATGGCCAATTGCGGCTTGCCGGGTACGGCAGGTTTTGTCGGCGAATGGATGGTGATTTTAGGCGGCGTTAAATACAACTTTTGGATCGGCTTTACCGCGGCTTCAGCATTGATTTTTGGTGCTGCCTACACACTATGGATGTTCAAACGCGTCTACCTTGGCCCGGTAACCAACGACGATGTGAAAAGCCTCACTGACATCAATGGTCGCGAATTTCTCATGCTGGGTTTGCTAGCAGCTGCCACACTGTGGATGGGCTTGTACCCCAAGCCCTTTACCGATGTGATGAATTCTTCGGTGGCCGATTTGCTCAAGCATGTTGCCCTGTCTAAATTGAACTGACCCCAGCTGAAATAACGAGAACGCACATGATTGATAAAGCCAGTTGGATAGCTATTTACCCCGAGATCGTGCTTTTGGTAATGGCCTGCACGATTTTGTTGGTGGACTTGTTTGTTAAAAGCCCACGCCGTACGGCCACCTATGTGCTGACCTTGTTAAGCCTGGGTGTGGTTGCTGTGATGCACGGCCTGTACGCTACTGGCAACAGCACCTTGTATGGCTTTGGCAATATGGTGGTGAGCGACCCGATGGGCCATTGGCTTAAATGCTTTGCCTGCATTGCCATGGCCGTCACCTTGGTTTATGGCCGTCCTTATGCTGCCGACCGCGGCATGCTGCGCGGTGGTGAGATGTTCACGCTGTCCATGTTTGCCCTGCTAGGCATGTGCGTGATGATCTCAGGCAGCAACTTCTTGGTCATCTACATGGGCTTGGAATTGCTCACGCTGTCGAGCTACGCTTTAGTGGCCCTGCGCCGTGACCATGCGCAGTCTACTGAGGCGGCGATGAAGTACTTTGTACTCGGCGCGCTGGCCAGTGGCTTCTTGCTGTATGGTTTGTCAATGATGTACGGGGCTACCGGTTCGCTTGATATTGCAGCCGTCTTCAAAGCTATTTCTACCGGGCAAATCAAGCAACAAGTACTGGTCTTTGGCTTGGTGTTTATTGTGTCTGGCTTGGCTTTCAAACTCGGTGCGGTGCCTTTTCACATGTGGGTGCCTGATGTGTACCAAGGCGCGCCTACTTCAGTTACGCTGATGATTGGCGGTGCACCTAAGTTAGCGGCCTTTGCTATTTGCATTCGCTTGCTGGTAGAGGGTATGTTGCCGTTAGCTTTTGACTGGCAGCAAATGCTGGTAATGCTGGCTGTAGCGTCTTTGTTGGTAGGCAACTTGGCCGCCATTGCGCAAAGCAACCTTAAGCGCATGTTGGCTTTTTCTACCATAGCGCAAATGGGCTTCTTGCTACTGGGCCTGCTGTCGGGCGTGGTCAATGGCAACACCAACAGCGCTGCAGCGGCCTACAGCGCGTCAATGTTCTACACCGTAACCTATGTGCTGACCACGCTGGCCACCTTTGGTGTTATGTTGCTTCTGTCACGCGAAGGTTTTGAGAGCGAAGAAATTTCTGACTTTGCAGGCCTTAACCAGCGCAGCCCTTTGTACGCTGGCATCATGGCCATTTGCATGTTCTCTTTGGCAGGTATTCCGCCCATGGTGGGGTTTTTTGCCAAACTCAGTGTTTTGCAGCCTTTGATTGATTCGCGCCAGCCATTTTTGATTGGTGTAGCGGTGTATGCCGTAGTCATGTCCTTGATTGGCGCGTTTTACTACCTTCGCGTGGTCAAAGTCATGTACTTTGATGCCCCCATTACCGCCAGCAGCGTGGTGGCATCCAGGCATGTGCGCTTGGTGCTGGGCATTAACGGCGCGCTGGTGTTGCTGCTGGGTATCTTTCCCAGTGGGCTAATGACTCTGTGCCTGCAAGCCATTGTGAAGACCTTGGGTGCCTAAGCCTGAGCACTAATGAAGCTTAAGTAACGCACACTATGGGGCAAAGCGCATCTGTTTGGCTGGTCATTATTTTTGCATTGTTGGCGGCTAATTTGCCTTTTGTCTCGCAACGCCTTTTTGCTTTGGTAAAACTGCACCGTGGTAAGAATTTGGCAATTCGTTTTGCAGAACTGGTGGTGATGTATTTTCTGGTGGGCACTGCAGCGCTTTTGTTAGAAAAGCGCTTAGGCCAAATTGCCCCGCAAGGTTGGGAGTTTTATGCCATTACCGGCACGCTGTTCATCACGCTGGCTTTTCCCGGTTTTGTCTGGCGTTATCTGCTTAAACACCGCAGTTAAGCTGCTTGTCACCCAGCATCTTGGCCCAACTGGTAAACCCACTATTTTGACTAACCTATGGCTGAACTGAAAGAAACCTTGGTTAGCAGTGAGCTGCTGCTTGCAGGTAAATTTTTGCACATTAAGCGAGATACCGTCAGCCTGCCTGATGGCAAGCACGCCACACGCGAATACGTGGTGCACCCCGGCGCCGTGGTGGTGGTGCCGCTGCTGGGCGATGGCCAAGTGGTATTAGAGCGCCAGTACCGCTACCCGGTGGGCCAAGTCATGATTGAGCTGCCTGCAGGCAAGCTAGACCCAGGTGAAGACCCCTTGCTGTGCGGCCTGCGCGAGCTGCAAGAAGAAACCGGCTATACCGCTGGCCAGTGGGCGTATGCGGGCAAGATGCATTTGGCCATTGCCTATTCTACCGAAATTATCCACATTTACTTTGTGCGTGGCCTAACTGCTGGCGAGCGCAAGCTTGATGCAGGCGAGTTTTTAGATGTGTTTAGCGTGCCTGTACCCCAGCTGCTCAGCTGGTGCGCCGATGGCACAGTGACTGATGCCAAAACCCTGGCCTGCGCGTTGCACCTGGCCAACCACACAAGTGGTGTACGCCCGATGGCCTGGCAATCGGTGCCGCGCCTAGCACATGCAGACCCGCGCCAGCACACAGCTTAAGGCCCATACACGCCATGAAAGTACTTGATTTGCAATGCGCGTTGGCCCACAGCTTTGAGGGCTGGTTTGGCTCCGAAGATGACTTTCAAAGCCAATTGGCGCGCGGCTTAGTGCAATGCCCTTTGTGCGGCAACGCCAGCATCACTAAAAAGCTCTCTGCACCCCGTTTGAATTTGAGTGGCGCAAGAAACCCAGACAAACCTAGCAATGGCCGCGAAGAGCGCAGCGCCGATGCGTCCGCAGACCCCACCGATGGCAGCGACAACGCAGCATCACGCGCCCTGGCCACCGTACCGGCTAAGCCCATGGATGCCAGCCAAGCCCTAATGGCCATGGCGCAAGACCCGCAGTTGCAGGCCGCATACATGCAGATGGCCCGCAAGATCATGGCCCACACCGAAGATGTGGGCAACCAGTTTGCCAGCGAGGCACGCAAAATTCACTACGGCGAGGCTTACGAACGCGCCATTCGCGGGCAAGCCACCCGCGATGAAACCCTTGCCCTGTTGGACGAAGGCATTGACGTGCTGCCCTTGCCACTGCCCGAGGCGCTCAAACACACGTTGCAATAGCCCATTGAACACATTGCTTGAAAGCGCGCTGTCTGCGCTACGACTGATCAGTTCCGCAGACCCCGCGCTGTGGGCTATAGTGCTGCGCTCTTTGGCAGTGAGTGCCCTGGCTTGCGTGCTGGCGTGTGGCTTGGGGCTCGCGCTAGGGGCTTGGCTAGGCGTGGCGCGCTTTGCAGGCCGCCGTGTGGTGCTTGCCTTGGTCAACACGTCGCTGGCCCTGCCTGCAGTGGTGGTGGGCCTGCTGGTCTACGTGTTGCTGTCGCGCAGCGGGCCACTGGGCTTTTTGGGCTGGCTGTTCTCGTTCAAAGCCATGGTACTGGCCCAGGCCGTGCTGGTGCTGCCGGTGGTGGTGGCGCTGACCCAGCAGGTCGTGGGCGACGCGCACAGCCAGCACGGCGAACAGCTCCAGTCTATGGGCGCTGGCCCCGCACTGCGCAGCCTGCTGCTGGCGTGGGACGAGCGCTACGCCCTGCTTACTGTGCTGATAGCCGCCTTTGGCAGGGCTATCTCTGAGGTGGGCGCAGTGATGATGGTGGGCGGCAATATTGACGGTTTTACCCGCGTAATGACCACCGCCATTGCGCTAGAAACCAGCAAAGGCGACCTGCCTTTGGCCCTCGGCCTGGGGCTGGTGTTGCTGCTGATTGTGCTGCTGCTCAACGCGGCTGTGGCCGCGCTTAAGTACTGGCGTGAGCGGGTGGAGGCGCAGGCACTATGAGCATGTTGATCGACCTGCAAAACGCTGGCGTGCGCTTTGGCCGCGTGCAGGCTCTGGACGGCGTGAGCTTGCAGGTAGCGCGCGGCGAATCTGTGGCCTTGGTGGGCAGCAACGGCAGTGGCAAAAGCACCCTGCTGCGTTTGGCCCACGGCCTGCTGGCGCCCAGCGTGGGTACAGCCCAGCGTGCACCCGCAGCGGTGCAGGCCTTTGTTTTTCAAAAACCGTTTGTGTTGCGCAGCACGGTGCTGGCCAATGTGGCGCTGGCGGCTTGGCTGCGCGGCCAGCCGTGGGCCAGCGCCAAAGTGCGCGCGCTGCAGGCGCTGCAAGATGCGGGTTTGCACGACCTGGCCCGCCGCCAAGCGCGCACGCTGTCAGGCGGCCAGCAGCAGCGGCTAACTTTTGCCCGCGCACTGGCCGCCCAGCCCGACGTGCTGCTGCTGGACGAACCTACCGCCAGCCTGGCACCCCAGGCCAAGCGCGACGCAGAGGCCCTGATGGCGCAGTGCACACAGCGCGGAATCACGTTATTATTTGCCAGCCATAACCTAGGCCAAGTCAAACGGCTGGCCACCCGTGTGGTGTGCCTGGATGCGGGCCGCGTGGTGGCTGACCAAACCGTGGCTGATTTTTTTAACACGCCGCAGAGCGTTGCGGTACGCAATTTCATGCAGGGGGATGCCTGATGCTGTTCAATCAATCTAATTTACTTTTTAAGCGTTTTAGGCCTATGGCCCAAGGAAATGCTGCACAGGCAGCTATTATTTTTGTAGTATCAAGCGTTTGCGCTGTGAGCGCACAGGCGCAGTCTATGGTGATGGCGTCGACCACATCCACCGAGCAGTCGGGCCTGTTTGGCCATATGCTGCCTGAGTTTAAAAAGGCCACCGGCCTGGACATTAAAGTGGTGGCTTTGGGCACCGGCCAAGCTATAGACATGGCCCGCCGAGGCGATGCCGATGTGCTGTTTGTGCACGATGCCGCAGCCGAAGCTAAATTTGTTGCTGAGGGTTTTAGCCCCAAGCGTTACCCGGTGATGTACAACGACTTTGTTCTTATTGGCCCCAAAGCCGACCCCGCTGGTACGGTAGGAAAAGACATTGTTGCTGCGCTGCAAAAAGTAAGCAGCGTCAACGCAGCTTTTGTATCGCGCGGTGACAAGTCGGGCACCCACGCCGCAGAGCTGCGTTTTTGGGCCATGGCCACTGCAGTGGCCGGGGCTGACCCCAAAGGCAGCGGCTACAAAGAGTGCGGCTGCGGTATGGGCCCGGCACTTAACATGGCTGCCTCCACCGGGGCCTACGTGCTGGCAGACCGCGGTACGTGGCTTAACTTTAAAAACCGCGCTGATTTGGCCGTACTGGTGCAGGGCGACACCCGCTTGTTTAACCAATACGGTGTGATGGCCGTGAGCCCCAGCAAGCACCCGCACGTGAAAGTGCTAGAGGCGCAAAAGTTTGTGGACTGGGTTACCTCGCCTGCGGGGCAAAGCGTCATAGCCAGCTACAAAATTGGAGGTGAGCAGCTGTTCTTTCCCAACGCTGCAAAGTAGTTTCAACGGCTTTTATTTGGCTGGCTTTGCTGCACCCGAGCTTGGTGCGTTTGTGGCAGCAGAGGTAACTTCTGCCGCTTCTGCCGCCTCTTTGTTCGCTTGCTCTGCAGCAGCTTCTAGTGCCTCACGCTCAGCTTTAGTTGTTGCTAAGGTAGCAGGCACTATGGCTTTGAGCTTTTCATCAGCCATGCCCACCAACAAGGCACGGCCGTCGGGCAGAGCGCGAAACTCACCAAATTTTGCCGCCTTGAACGGCTCGCCACGGCCTTCGGGAAAGAAAAACGCATCGGTCACCAGCACCCACCCACCGCCTTTGCGCAGCACGGGCAGCAAAATTTCGCCAGCGGCCAGCACTTCTTTGCCCGCCGGGTCGGGGTTGGCTGCGCGCAGCACCTCTGCTACGCCGCGTGCATCTAGCTTGGCCACCACTGTGGCACGGGTTTGCAGGCTGTTGTCTTCATTAGTTCGCCCAAGCGCCTCATTCAGCGTGCTGGCAAAGGCAAAGTTCAGCGCCATGTAGTCGCCTTGCATCAGCGACCGTGGGTCGCGCGGTACCAAGGCAATGTAGATTTTTTGCCCATCCGTAATAACCTGTTCTTTTTTCATGACATCGTAGTTGGCTGCGCCCAAAGACAGCACGGCACCTGCGGCAATCAAGCCCATAGCCAGCACGCTCTTGCGCGCAGCGCCATTGCCTGCGCCGCTGGTAGGCAAAGCACTGGCCAACGCAGCCGGGTTAAACTGCCTGCGCAGCGCCCACAAAAACAAACCTAAAAACGCACCCACTACGGACAGCAGCAGCGCCTTGTGCGCTAGTGGCCAAGACAGTGCGTAGTAAAAGCCTGACAACTGCGCCAGCAACACCACCAGCGTGAGCGCAAGCATGCGTTTGCGGCCTGTGGCCAGTGCAACCGTGTCCACCACGGCCACAATGCCGCCGTCCGGCGTAAAAAAGCCAAACACCACCAAGCACAGGTACACCACGGTCAGTACCGCCCAGGTTTTGCGCTGGCCTGCTGCACGCAATGTCCAGCGCTGGCTTAACCACCACCATGCGGCAATGGTCAGCGCCACTTGCACGGCCACCACCCAGTTCAGTGCAAACATCACGCCCGTGCCCGCCAAGGGGTCGTCAGCCGAACCCATGCGGCTGCCCGGTCCAAAATCGCTCATAAAAAAGCCACGCGCGGCGTAAATTTGGGTGCACAGCAAGGCAACCCCCACACCCTCGAAAAAAGCGCCCATATTGCGCGCTACAACATGGCCCGACAGACGCACTTCGCACAGGCACCAGGCGGCCCACATGGCGGTCAGCACCAGTGCGTTAGGTAAGAGTGGAAAGCTCCGGAAAAGGGCGCTTTCGTTTAAACCATTGCCCATAAAATTCTGCGGCATCAGCATTAAAAAAACCACCGCAGCCCCCAGGCCTAGCAGGCGCTGCACCCAGCCCACGCGTACCAGCATGGCTGCGCCTATTTGCAAAACCAGCAGCACCAGCAAGCTCCATTGCCCTGCCTTCATCACGTCCAGCATGGAAAACGTCAGCAGCCCCAAACCAGTGAGCAGCAAACTAAAGCAAATGTGGGTAAGAAACAAATTAAGCTGGTTGCGCAGGCCCACGACCGCACCCGCTATCAGCAGCCCTGCAAACACAAATGACATAGGCGGCTGCAGAAAAATATCACCACCCAATGAACCCAGCACCACCATCAGTGGCCACACTGCAAACTGCGCACCAACCAGGGTCAGCAGGGTAATGATCCAAGACGGGCTTGGGTCGTGCAACACCTGGGTCGCGGCAGCGGGTAGCAGGCCTTCTGCTTGGGCGGCTGCTACAAGATTTTTCTCAAAGTTCATACGGCTACCTCCGCGCGCTGCAGTTTGTAAATCCAGCTGCCGCTCGCACCCACGCTGGCCATGGCGATCAGGCTGAACATAAATAATTTGCCCAGCCAGTCGCCCCATCCGCCGTCGAACATGGTATGCACCACGCCCGCTAAAAACAGCACATTCAGCGCCAGCACCGCCATGGCCAGCACAGTAATGTCGCGCGGCTTGCTGACCCAGGCCAGTGCCGCCGTGCCCACCACAAACAAGCCGTTGACAACGTAAGAAGATTCACCTTTTTCAAACAAACCCCATATGCCGTAGGTGCACCATGCTGCCAGTGCCAGCAGCACCGCCAGCCTGAATGCATACCGCCCATGCAATTGGCCAGGCACCTTACCGTCCTGCGCCTGCAAACTGGTGCGGCTGACCAAAGCAATTGCCAGCACCAGCAGCGCCCATAGCATGGGGGTGAGGGCACTTTTGGTCCAAGAGCGCCCCAGCGTATTGCCTAAGGGGCTGAACAACTGGTCGCCCGACCACAGCGCAATGCCGGTGCCCACTACCAGCACCCACACTGCCCACAGCATGTCGCTGCGGGCTGCCACCGTCCACAGCAGGGCCAGTGCGCCCCACGCAGCAAACAGTTGCCACGGGTCGGCACCGGTCTGGTAGGTTTGCCCAATAAAGGCCAGCAAGCCGCCCAGCGCCAGCGTGGCCAGCAGAAGCAGCGCACTGCGCCCGCGTGGCCAGGCCAGCGCGCCTATAAGGCTGGCCAGCAGCACCGCTTGAATAAGGTAAAACTTAAACTGCCGCGACTGGTCTTGCCAGTTGGCGGCAATCCAAAAGATCAAACCCGCACCCAGCAGCAGCGCGGCCACAGCGCCTAAGCCGCGCTCGGTGTGCTTGGCCAGGGCAGGGCTGGGTTCGTGCAACTTGGACAGTTGCCATAAGCGGGTGGTTTTATCAACAGGCAGAGAAAACTCGGCCACCAAGCGGTGAAGTAGGTCGTGCATACAGGTCAGTATAAATGGCAGTTGCTTGCATTAAGCCTGCCTAGATTGGGTTCGGTAAATAGATTGCGTTAGTCTTATGCCGTTCGCCTTGGGGGTGCAGTAGCCAGTACCACGCCCAGCAAGGCAATGCCAAAAGCCACCAGCTGCAGGCTGCCAATAGGCTCGTGCAGCACCAGTACGCCCACGGCGGCCGCACTGATAGGCAGCATGACGGTAAACACACCGGCCTGCGCTGCGGGCACAGTTTTCAGCCCCGTCATCCACAGCCACACGGTCCACACGCTGGCGGCAAGGGCATAAAAAACTAGCAGCATCCAGGTGCCCGGCGCTACTGCACCAAAGGCAAAGCTGCTGGACTGCCACAAGCCCAGCGGGGTAACCAGTGCAAAGCCCCACAGGTTAATCAACGACGTAATGCGCTTAGGCCCCAGCACACCGGTGAGCTTTTTGCCAATCACGGCATACGCCGCTTCGCACAGCACGGCGCACACCAGCAGCAGGTTGCCCAGCCACGCGTTGGCACCCTGCAGTGCCATATGCGTGCTGGGCGCAGGCCCTGCTTGCAGCGCAGTAGCTACAGCGGGCGCGGGGGCTTTAACCAAAGACACCAGCGCAATACCCAGCACTGCGCAGCCCACGCCCGCCCATACCCGCGCGCCCACACGCTCGCGTAAAAACAACCAGCTCAGCACCGCCACACAGGCCGGTATGCTGGCCATGATCACGCCTGCGGCTACGGCGCTGGTCAGGCTGACACCGTAGAGCATGCAAATAGAAAATAGAAAATTACCTAAAAACGACTCTAAAAAAAGCAGCCGCTGGGTAGCCCCTGTCATGGGCAGTTCGCTAGCAGGTTTGCGCAGCCAGTGCAGCATGGCCACAGCCCCCACACCAAAGCGCAGCCAGGCCAGCAAAAACACCGGAAACACCGCCACCAAGCCCTTGGACAGCCCCACGTAGCTGCCCACCAAGGTCATCGACAGCGCCAAACACGCAAAGGCTGTCCAGCGGTTCACAATAGAGCTTTCAAAGATGCAGCCTTCTAAAATTTAGTTTGCAATTAACGCCAGCTTTTTTAAAACAGCTGTTTAAGACACCATGCCACCCATCATGCCAGAGCCTGTTGCCCCCCACCATGCAGAGAACTTGTTTTTTGTGTACGGCACGCTGCGCCACAAAGCGGCCAACGACATTACCCTGCTGCAGCCCGCACCACGTTTTATAGGCCCAGCCTGCATCCGGGGCACCATGGTGCATATGGGCCGCTATCCGGGCGTGACTTTGGCTGGCGATAGCCACAAGGCGGGCGAAACTGCAGGCGACATCGTTGGTGAAGTGTACGCAGTATCCCCCGCTTTAGAGGCCGTGCTTGACACCATCGAAGCCCAATACCCGCAAGACCCTGATGAGTACGTCAAGCGGTCTATCACCGTCGATGTGCATGGCACAAGTCTGCAGTGCTTTGTGTACGAAATGAACCTGCGGTTTACCTATGGCAAGCCGGTGATTGCCAGTGGGGACTGGGTTGCTGCTAGTAGCTGACTATTAAAACAATAGCTGGCTGTGCAGCATTTCCTTGGGCGATAGGGCTTTTTTGCTTGAAAATATTGTTTTCTTAGGTCTTTGAAGATTGCTTTCCCAGCATTTGTACGTTAGCGCCGCTTGAGTGTGGCCTTGCTGCAAAATCTTCCAAAATCACGCGCAGGCACGTTAAGTATTTGCCCGTTTGGTAGTACGACGCGCCTTTTTCCAGATTTTCATCAAGGCCACACTCAATCGGCGCTTTGCCGGGTGGGTTTGGGGGGCATTTAACGCTAAGTGGGTCAAGGTTTCGGTCGCCGCTACAAACGTAGGCCTGCGTGTTCTCAGTCTTGGGTTACTGCACTGTCAGTCACTGCCACATGCATCTACCCCGCGTGCCTTCACCTACCAAAGTTGACAGGGAGAAGCGATGGGAGCGTGTTATTTGCAAACTGGAGCGAAGGCGCGTCGTACTTCCAAACGGGCAAATACTCAG
>JAYWGO010000010.1:0-8532 GCA_043778205.1 Polaromonas sp.
GTAGCGGCATCAAGGAGGAGTCGTTGGCCCTAGGCCAACACGGGGGACAGCCGCGAAGCTGAAGTAGCACCGCCGACCTGATCCCGTACAAGACAAAAAACCGTAGCAGGAAACGAGCTTAAATCTTCTTCACCAACACCTGGCTCTTACGGTCCCAGTTGTATTTGCGCTTGCGCGCCTCAGGCAGCCAATCCGGGTCAACCTGCGCAAAGCCGCGCTTAATAAACCAGTGCATCGTGCGGGTAGTTAGCACAAAAATACTGTCCAACCCTGCTGCCTTGGCGCGCAGCTCGATGTGCTTCAAAATCCGCTCGCCATCACCTTGGCCTTGCACTTGCGGGCTGATGGTGAGCGCCGCCATCTCAGCGGTGCGTGCCTCGGGGTAGGGGTACAGCGCGGCGCAGCCAAAGATCACGCCATCGTGCTCAATGATGCTGTAGTTGGTAATGTCGCGCTCAATCTCGGTGCGGTCACGTTTGACCAGCGTGCCGTCGCGCTCAAACGGCTCTATCAGCTGCAGCACACCGCCCACATCGTCAGGGGTGGCTTCGCGCAGGCTTTCCAGCTTTTCATCCACAATCATGGTGCCTATGCCATCGTGCACATACACCTCTAGCAGCAGCGCGCCGTCCAACGCAAAGGGCAGTATGTGGCTGCGCTCTACGCCTGCTTTGCAGGCTTTTACGCAATGCTGCAAATAAAACGCCGTGTCGGTGGGCAATTGCGCGCTAGGCAAGCTGGCCAGCATTTTTTCAGCCGCCGCCAAGGGCAGCTCGGTGTCAATCGGGTTGTCTTCGCTGATCGGCTGCGCCGGGTCTGATGCTAAGCCTGCAATTTCGGTCAAAAAAATCAACTTGTCGGCCTGCAAGGCGGTGGCCACCGAGGTTGCCACTTCTTCCATTGTCAGGTTAAACGCCTCGCCTGTAGGCGAAAAGCCAAACGGCGACAGCAGCACCATCGCGCCCATGTCCAGCGTGCGCATAATGCCGGCGGTGTCTACCTTGCGTACCAGCCCGCTGTGCTGAAAATCTACCCCATCTACGATGCCCACTGGCCGCGCGGTGATAAAGTTGCCGCTCATCACCCGCACTGTGGCACCCGCCATCGGTGTGTTGGGCAGGCCTTGGCTGAACGCCGCCTCAATCTCGTAGCGCAGTTGCCCAGCGGCCTCTTGCGCGCAGTCTAGCGCTACGCTGTCGGTAATGCGGATGCCGTGGGAGTATTTGGGGGCATGGCCTTTGGCGGCCAGCTGCTCGTTCACCTGCGGCCTAAAGCCGTGCACCAGCACAATTTTGACCCCCATGCTTTGAATCAGTGCCAAGTCTTGCGCTATGGTGGTTAGCTTGCCCGCAGCAATCGCCTCACCACACACTGCTACCACAAAGGTGGTGCCCCGGTGCTTGTGGATATGCGGCGCAACCGAGCGAAACCAAGGCACGAAGGTGAAGTTAAAAACGGTGGACATGCAGTTGTAATAAAAAAAGACCGCTAAATAGGGTGATCGGATAAAGGCAATACCAGACAGATTAGTCTAACTGTAACCCAGCAGCTTCAATGAAGAATAGGTTGAGGGCCGGGCTTAGGTATTTCAGGGGCTAATGCCTTCAAATTTGAACGCTTATTGTGAGGTGGTAGTTGTGCACCAGTCACCCTTGTAATAATATACATTTTGAATAAAAGCGTGCCTAAAACAAGGAAAAATGATGGCCTCAGAATCTTTCAAACTAATTGCTGCAACGGGTGCTGCATTGCTATTGGCCTTAATAACTGGCTGCGGCTCCATTCCCATGCCCAAAGGCAGCACTAGCCAGCCCGAGGCATTGGCCTTGCTGCTGCAGTCGCAGCAAGCCCACGGCAAAGCGGCGTTTGAATCTATCAAAGACATTAACGTCAGCTACACCGGCAAGTGGTTTGACCTGATTACCCGCATTCAGCCTGCAATTACCGACACGGCTTTTAGGCAAACCTCGCAGGAGCGTATGCTGATGGCCGATGGGCTGATTGCACAAATCCACGCGGGCCCTGGTGGGGGAAAAACTGTGCAGGAAGAAAGTGCCAATGGCCAGCGCCAACTTGCCATCTGGTACAACCAACAGCCGCACACCAGCCCTGCACAAATGGCCGCCAGCCACCTTGTGCTGCACGCCTACCAAATCTTTTTGTACCCTGCCTTTTATGTGCAGCGCGCCACCCAGCTAGAGCTGGCAGGGCGCAGCGTGCTAAACGGACGCGACTGCGACAACCTGCTGGCGGTGCTGCGCCCAGGTATTGGTAATTCTGTTGAAGACCGCGCGCTGCTGTGCATCGACCGGCAAGACAAGCTGGTACGCAACGTGTGGATCACCCTGGAAGGCTCCGAGCCAAGCAAGGGTGCGGTAGTTAGCGTGGCCCACGACAAATTTGTCGAGGTGGGCGGCGTAGTGTGGCCTACGCATTTTTACGAAACCGTGGTCAGGCCGTTTGCAGGCTTGCCAGCGCATGACTTTTCTTTGTCTGGCATTGACATCAACCGCGGCCTGGGCAAAGCAGACTTTGAAGGCGCTAAGTGGTCTGACAAAGCGGCCAAGCCCGCGGCGGTTTTGCCTTAGCTGCCAAGCCGGTTGCCGCCCATGGAGTTTAGCGTTTAAGCGCAGCCAAGGCCGCTTGGGCCACTTCCATGTCTTGCTCTACACTGCCGCCGCTCACCCCAATGCCACCGATGGTTTGCGTGCCAGCTTTAATAGGGTACCCGCCCCCAAAAAGCACCACGCGGCCATGGTTAGTGGTGTTAATGCCATACAAAGACTGGCCCGGTTGGCTGACGGTAGCCAATACATGGGTGGGCAATTTGACTGCTGCCGCAGTCCACGCTTTGTCCACTGAAATGCCAATGCTCACCAAAATAGAATCTTTCATACGGCCAAAAGCCACCAAATTACCACCACCATCAACTACCGCAATGTTCATGGGCAGTTTGATTTCTGCGGCTTTTTTCTCAGCGGCCGCAATCATGGCCTGGGCTTCAGCCAAAGTCACATCGTCCACGGCCAGCGCCACCGTAGGGGCTAGCAGTAGCAAAGACAAGCCGAATGCAAAAAGCTGGGACACATACTTCATGGGATATCTCCTGTTGTAATTAACGTAGGTTTTACCAAGGCGAAATAGCCTCGGTAAAAGTACTCTACGCCATCTCAGTTAAAAGGGCAATCTAGTGGGTGACTGCTCAGGTTAGCCGTTAGCCCTTACTATCGAATCTTAAATTTTCTACCTAGGAATTCCTATGAAACTGTACTATTCTGCAGGCGCTTGCTCTTTGTCTCCCCACATCGCCCTGGAAGAAGCTGGCCTGCCTTATGAAGCGATTGCTGCGCCTACCAAGACGCACACCTTGGCCGACGGCACCGACTACTACACCATCAACCCGCTGGGCTACGTGCCGCTGTTGGTGTTGGACGACGGCCGCCAACTGCGCGAAGGCCCGGCCATAGTGCAGTACATTGCCGACCAAGTACCTGGCAAACACCTTGCGCCCGCCAATGGCACCTTTGAGCGCGCCAAGCTGCAAGAGTGGCTTAACTTTATTGGCACCGAACTGCACAAAGGCTTTGCGCCGCTGTTTAACCCTGCCACGCCCGCTGAGTACAAAACCATGGTGATTGCCAAGCTCATGGAGCGCCTTAAGTTCACCGATGGGCTACTGGCGGGCCAAGACTATGTGATGGGCAGCACCTATTCGGTTGCCGATGGCTATTTGTTCAACGTCACCAACTGGGCTGGCTTGGTAAAAGTAGACTTGTCTGGGTTTGCCAATATCTTGGCTTTTCGCGCGCGCGTCGGGGCCCGTCCCGCCGTGATCGCTGCCATGAAGGCCGAAGGCCTTATCAAGTAAATAACCTGCCGGTGTGGCGGCATAATCACGGGTTGCCCCACGCCCTATGCTAGATATTACATTCCCCGAATCCCTGCCCGTATCCGCTCGCCGCGACGAGATAGCTACCGCCATTAGAGACCACCAAGTGGTGATTGTGTGTGGCGAGACGGGCTCTGGCAAGACCACGCAGCTGCCCAAGATTGCCTTAGCGCTGGGGCGAGGCAAATGCAATTACCCTCCCGGCAAGGGCCGCTTGATCGGCCACACCCAGCCGCGCCGCATTGCCGCTACATCAGTGGCCAAGCGTATTGCTGAAGAGTTGAAAACTCCGCTGGGCGATGTGGTGGGCTACAAGGTGCGGTTTCAAGACCGTTTAAGCCGCGATGCCTCGGTCAAGCTGATGACCGACGGCATTTTGCTGGCCGAGACGCAAGGCGACCCAGACTTGAAGGCGTATGACACGCTGATCATTGACGAGGCGCACGAGCGCTCGCTCAATATTGATTTTTTACTGGGTTATTTAAAGCAGCTTTTGCCGCGTCGCCCGGATTTGAAGATCATCGTCACTTCGGCCACGATTGATGCTGACCGGTTTGCACGGCATTTTGGATCGTACGGCCCGGCGCCGGGCAGCCCCAAGCCGGGCGCGGCCCCCTGGGGGGGCAGCGAAGACGCGCAGCGCGAAGCGTGGGGGCTATTGCGCCCAGCGCCGGTCATCATGGTCAGTGGCCGCATGTTCCCAGTAGAGCAGCGCTACCGCCCGTTTGAAGAAACCCGTGATTACGACCTCAACAGCGCGATAGCCGATGCTACCGATGAGCTGTGGCAGGGCGGTGGCGGGGGCGACATACTGGTGTTTTTGCCCGGTGAGCGCGAGATACGTGAGGCGGCAGACCATTTGCGCAAACACCTAGCGCACCAGCCGTTGCATCGCAATGCCGATGTGATACCGCTGTTTGCACGCCTGAGCCAGCAAGAGCAAGACCGCGTGTTTGATGTGGGCAACGGCAAGCGTATTGTGCTGGCCACCAACGTGGCCGAAACCTCGCTGACGGTGCCCGGCATTCGCTATGTAATTGACGCTGGCACTGCGCGTGTAAAGCGCTACAGCTTTAGAAACAAAGTTGAGCAACTGCTGGTCGAGCCGATTGCGCAAGCAGCTGCCAACCAGCGGGCAGGACGCTGTGGGCGTGTGGCCGATGGTATTTGCATCAGGCTGTATGAGCAAGTAGATTTTGATGCGCGGCCTAAATTTACCGACCCAGAGATTTTGCGTTCGTCTTTGGCGGGTGTGATCTTGCGCATGAAGGCGCTGCATTTAGGCCATGTAGAAGATTTTCCGTTTATCGAGCCGCCGCAGCGCCGCGCTATTGTCGACGGCTACGACCTGCTGCAAGAGCTGGGTGCGGTGGATGAATACAACGAGCTAACGGCTCTAGGGGCAGAGTTGTCGCGCCTACCGCTAGACCCGCGCATAGGCCGCATGATCATCGAGGCGCGCAGCCGCAACGCGCTGGACGAGGTGCTGGTGATCGCCAGCGCGCTGAGCGTGCAAGACGTGCGCGACCGCCCAATGGAGGCGCAGCAACAGGCCGACGAAGCGCATAAAAAGTTTGACGATGAAAAAAGCGAATTTAGCGGCTACCTAAAGCTGTGGGGATGGATTAACGCGGCGCGCGGTGGCGACGGTAAAGAGCACAAACTAAGCAACCGCCAATACGAGCAGCTGCTGCGGCAAAACTTTGTCAGCATACGCCGCGTGCGCGAATGGCGCGACATTTATTCGCAGCTGCACACGGTGGTGACTGAGCATGGATGGCTGCGCCCGGCGCAGGGCCGCCCCAAGCTGGGCACGGCCCCCTCGGGGGGCAGCGTAGACGCGCAGCGCGAAGCGTGGGGGCCTGTAGCAAATAAGCCTGCCAGCTATGAGCAGCTGCATTTGTCCATGCTGTCGGGCCTGCTGGGCAACATTGGCTGGAAGCTGGAAGACGAAGACATTTATTTGGGTGCAAGGGCGATTAAGTTTTACCGCCACCCGGGCGCTAACCTGAGCAAAAAACCGGGTCGCTGGATTGTGGCCGCTGAGCTGGTAGACACATCGCGGCTTTTTGGCCGAGGCATTGCCGCCATTGAGCCGCAGTGGATAGAGCAGGTGGGCAGCCACCTTTTAAAGAAGCAACTGCTAGACCCACACTGGGAAAAGAAAAGCGCTGAGGTCATAGCGTTTGAGCGCGCCACGCTGTACGGCATCGTCATCTACAGTGGCCGCAGGGTGAACTACAGCAAGATCGACCCTGTGGCCGCGCGCGAGGTGTTTATCCGCGAAGGCTTGGTGGGGGGCGAGCTGGACACCAAGCTTGCGTTTTTAGCAGCCAATGCAAAAACACTGAAACAGGTAGAAGACATAGAGCACAAATCGCGCAGGCAAGACGTGCTGGTAGACGATGAGCTGATATTTGCCTACTATGACCAGCAAATACCTGCCCAGGTGTGCAGCGGGTATTTGCTAGAACAGTGGTACCGTGAAGAGAGCAAAAAAACCCCGAAGCTGCTGATGCTCACCCGCGAAGAGCTGATGCGCCATGAGGCAGCAGGCATCACCACGCAGGCTTTTCCTAAAGTGGTGCGTTTGGGCGGTGTAGACTGCCGCGCCACCTACCTGCACGAGCCTGGCGATGCCAAAGACGGCCTCACAGTAGAGCTGCCCTTGTTTGCGCTCAACCAAGTGAGCGAGGAGCGCTGCGAATGGCTGGTGCCGGGTATGTTGCAGGGCAAAATTTTTGCGTTGATTAAAAGCCTGCACCAGCGCCCCAGATCGCGCCTGGTACCTTTGCCCGACAGTGCAGCGCGGCTTTACGCTGTGCTGGGCGAGCCAGCGGCCTTTGGTGCGGGCGGCTTGGTCGATGCCCTGCTAAAGCTGTGCCGTGACGCTACGGCCGTAGACATACAGCGTGGCGACTTTAAGCTGGACATGCTGCCGCCCCATTTGTTTATGAACTTTAAAGTGGTGGACGAGCATGGCCGCCAGATGGGTGCAGGGCGCAACCTGGCCGCACTCAAAGCCGAGCTGGGTGCGCAGGCGCGTGGTGCGTTTGCCAGCTTGGCGGCATTGTCCAGCATGGCAACGCAGGTTGCATCTACGGCACCTGAAACCGATAATTTTAAGAAAAATAAGCCTATCGCCCAAGGAAATGCTGCACAAGTAGCTATTAAAAGTGTAGTAGGCTCAACCCACACAGCAAGCAACGCTGCAGTGCAAGCAGACCAGCGCTACACCACCTGGGCCTTTGGCGAGCTGCCTGAGCTGCTGGAGATTTCGCGCAAAGCGGGCAAAGGCGCAGCAGAGCAAGTGCAAACGCTGATCGGCTTTCCGGCACTGATCGACCACGGCGATGCCGTGGGCATAGAGGTGTTTGACGAACCCGATGTGGCTGCCACCAAGCACCGCGCAGGCCTGCGCCGCTTGTTTGGTTTGCAGATCAAGGAGGCCTTAAAGTACCTTGAGAAAAATGTCCCTGACTTGCAGAAAATGAGCGTGGCCTACATGCCGCTGGGCACTTCTGATGAGCTCAAAGCACAAATTATGGAAGTGGCACTGGACAAAGCTTTTCTGCTTGACCCGCTGCCCACCAATGCAGACGACTTTAAACGCCGCATTGAAGAAGGCCGTGGCCGCCTGACTTTAATTGCCAACGAAGTGGCGCGCTTGTGTGGCACGATTTTGGTGGAATATGCCATCGCCACGCGCAAAATTAAAGACACCAAAACTGCGCCCGATGCTACTGCGGATGCAGCCCAGCAGCTAGCGCGCTTGGTGCCCAAGCGCTTTTTAGCTGCGTCTAGCTACACGCAGCTGCAGCACTTCCCGCGTTATCTCAAAGCCATCACCCTGCGCCTAGAAAAATACCGCGCTGACCCTGCGCGAGACGCTGTGCGTTTGGCAGAGCTAAAACCGCAAGAGCAGCGTTTTATCCGCCTGCTGGCTGACCGCAAAGGCGTTTTAGATGTGCGCTTGGCTGAGCTGCGGTGGCTGCTAGAAGAACTGCGCGTAAGCTTCTTCGCCCAAGAGCTGCGCACCCCGCAACCCGTAAGCACCAAGCGGCTGGACAAGGTGTGGGCGCAGTTGATGCAGTGAGTTGTGCTTTTTTGTCTGGGTTGGGTTGCCTGGATCTCGCAACTTTCCTTAGCATTGCACTTCGCTTTTTACCTCGCTTGCGTTTGGTTTCGCTCCTTAGACCTCGCGGGCTTCGCGGTGCAGCGTGCGCTGTGTGCATGCGCCCCAGGGCAGCGGCCCCTGCGGGGGAGCATCTGCGGTACTCGAAATGGGGGGAACCGGGCGAACTCGGCTAACGCCTCAGACAGCGCCCGGTTCTGATCCCCCATTCCTGCGTTCCTCGAGCCCGCAGCCCTAATCGGGGCGCATGCACACAGCGCACGCTGCACCGCGAATACAAGGGTGGTTTGGTGGCTTAGGGTGCGGGGAAGCGGAATGCGGTACGGGAAGAGAGAAGGAAACGGGCCAAAACAGCCCGTAGCGCAGAATAGTGTGTTTTTAAGCGTTTTAGGCCTATGGCCCAAGGAAATGCTGCACGAGTAGCTATGAAATATGTAGTAAGCGTACTGCGCTCTACCCAAGCAGCACACAAGCCAGAACCGAAACAAAAACCTCAGCACGCCAACGA
>JAYWGO010000011.1:0-3221 GCA_043778205.1 Polaromonas sp.
GCACAAAACCTGTACTACCGTAAAGATTTATTTACCAAGCACAACATCAAAGTGCCTACGACCTATCCAGAAATGTTGGAGGCCGCCAAAGTTTTAAAAGAAAAAGAATCGTCTATTCAAAACCCCATCGCGCAAACCTTCGCCAAGGGTTTTGACAGCGGCGCGGAGTTCGTAAACCTGTTTGTAGGCAGTGGCGGGAAATTTTTTAAAGCAGGCTCGGCCCAGCCAGATTTCAACAGCGATGCGGGCGTGAAGGCTTTTGAAACCATGATGGCCATGACCAAATACATGACGCCTAACTTTCTAGCCTCCAACAGTGACGATGTCATGAACCAGTTTCAGCAGGGCACAGCGGCTATGGGTGTGCTGTGGGCCACACGCGCACAGCGCATGGACGATGAGAAGGCTTCTAAAGTGGTGGGCAAAATTGAGTTCGCAGCTGCGCCCGCCATCATCGCAGGCGGCAAAAGCGCAACGCATTTGTGGTGGGACGGTGTGGTGATGCCTAAAAATATGAAGGGTGACCGTGAAACTGCGTTTCAGGTACTGATGGAATCATTGGATGAAGAAACCATGAAGAAGGGTAATGACTTGACCATTTGGATTCGCTCTGCTTATGCGCCCACACGTTTTGGCAGTGGTGTGGCTGCATCGGCCAAAGCGGGCGCACCGCTATGGCCGACGGAGCCGTATTTTGGTTTGGCCAATGCAGAGATTAACAAAATTATCCCTGATGTACTGACGGGCACTATGTCACCACGTGCAGGCTTGGCCATTGCGGCTGCTGGCTATGAGAAGTTGGCTAAAGAACAAGGCTTTATCAAATAAGCCTTTGTTTGCGAGCTGAGCAGCAGACAACCCAGCGTAGTCTGCTGCCACTTCAACAGTTTTACCGTGAAATTAAACACCTTCATCCGCTTCGTAGGACCTTCTGTGGGCCTGATGGTTCTGCTGATGGCGTTACCACTCGTGGTGACTTTTTATTTGTCCGTGCGCAACTGCGCATTGGATATGGAAGTGGTGACAGTTAAAGAAACTACACCATTTGGTACACAAGAAGTTGTCACCCAGCGCGCCAAGTTAGACGCCAGTGGTAACGCGGTGAAAACCTGCGGGTTTGTAGGATTAGACTATTTCAAAAAAGTGCTGGGTATTGATGGTGATGGCAACGCAGCAGTTGCAATAGATACTCCGCCGGATACAGCGGGGCAAAACAACGATGCAGCACGACTTAAAAATGCGCAGTCTACCGAATTTATCGGCGCCTTGAAATTCACTTTGTTGTATACCTTGGTTACCATGCCGTTTTCTATTGCGCTGGGTTTCATGGTGGCGCTTGCAGTCAATACAACCTCGGCGCGATGGAGGGGATTTTTAATCGCAGTGTCCCTTATGCCTACTATCATCACGCCCATAGTTGGTGGCTTGGCAATAAAGTGGTTGTTTCGCGACAATGGTTTAGTGCCCTATCTCTTGTCGTATGCAGGTATTAGTGTGTACTGGATGGCTGAGGCTTGGTCGGCGCGCACGTTGGTCATTTTGTATGGCATTTGGCACAGTGCACCATTTGCTTTTATCGTGTTGTACGCTGGCTTGCAATCTGTACCACAAGACAGTTTAGAGGCCGCTACCATTGATGGTGCTAACAATTGGCAAAAGCTGCGCTATGTTACCTTGCCGCATTTGGCGCCGTTGTTTGTTTTTATTGCGCTAATAAATTTGATGGATGCTTACCGTGTTTTTGAGCCTGTGGTAGTACTTACGCAAGGCGCGTTTACCACTACAGTGCAGTACCTTACCTATGCCATTCTTACGCAAGAAAATAACCCATACAAGGCCAGCGCTGCTGCGGTGTTAACCACGCTAGGCATCGCTGTTCTTATCTTGCCATTGCTGGTCAAAACTTGGCGAGAGAGAAAAGGCTGAGTATGAAAAAAATAGCTTGGCCTTTGCAAACCTTGTTGTACGCAGGTGTGGCACTGTGGGTGGTATTTTCTATTTTGCCTATCGCGTGGACAGCGATTATTTCGCTGCGCCAATATGTGGATGCATTCTCAGTACCCGTCAAGTGGCTGGCACCGGTCACGTTTGAAAACTATACTGGTTTGTGGATTGACAAGTTGTTTTACCGTAATTTTCTCAACACGGCGATAGTCACGGTGGGCACGGTGAGTATTTCACTCACGGTGGGTTGCCTGGCAGGTTATGCACTCAGCCGCTACCGTGGATCGCTGGGTTTTTGGCTACTGATCGCCGCGTTGGTTTTTCGCTCATTGCCACACAGTACCTTGTTACCCTCGTTTTATGTGGTGTTTGACGCGATGGGTATTCGCAATGAATATTTCACCTTGATCTTGGTATTGGTAGCGATTAACCAGCCATTCACCATCTGGATGTTGCGCAGTTTTTTTGTGAATATTCCACAAGAATTGGATGAAGCTGCCATGGTCGATGGCTGCTCGCGCTTTCAAGCCTTTCGCCGCGTGATCATTCCGGTGATGTGGCCGGGTGTGGTGACCACGGGATTGTTTAGTTTCTTGCTGGCCTACAACGACTTTTTGCTCAGCTCTAGTTTGGTCAATGCGGGAAAAATGACCATGCCAGCCGCGATTGCTAACGCCATATTTGCCGAGAGCGAGGCATTGCTCATGCAAGGTGTAGCGGGAGCGGTCAGCATTACTATTCCACTAATTATTTTGGTGGCGATATTTCAAAAGCAAATTGTTTCGGGCCTTACCCAAGGCGCTGTGAAGGGTTGACAATGGCAATATTTACATCTGATGAGCTCAAGGCGCGCTATATCGCGTTTGATAGCCTGGAGTACAGTACCGATGCATTTATTGACTACCGTATACCCGGTTGTGGCCCGAAGAAAAATTATGCATTGATAGGCTCTGGGGTATCGCAAAACCCGAACCAACCCGTCAGCTTGCGTGAAAAGCACGGGTTTCAAGTTGGCGGGGTCAGCATGCCAGCGGGCGTGATTAACCCACCGCATATGCACTTTACCGCTGAAGTATTTATCTGCACTAGTGGCAAGTGGCAATTGCATTGGGGCTTTAATCCTGAATCGGGAAAAGCTGAGTTTGGTGAAGGCGATATTTGCAGCATACCTACCTGGATTTACCGTGGCTTTGTCAATATCGATGACCACGATGGCTTTATGTTTACCGCGCTGGGCGGCGACGACACGGGCGGTATTTTATGGGGGCCACAGACGT
>JAYWGO010000012.1:0-79640 GCA_043778205.1 Polaromonas sp.
TACCAAACGGGCAAATACTCAGGTGGCCTGCGCGTGATTCGCGGAAGTTTGCACAAACCTGTCCCGTCGCCCGACCAAGGTGAACAAGGCACACAAGCATTGCCACGGGCTGTTCAAGTGTTCCAGTAAAAACGCCACCGTCATTTACATGCGGTGGCGTGTCGGGCGCGGCATGGGTTGCCGCAAACCTTGGCGGGTAAAGATTAGCCTGCGCTGCGCAAATAGGCGGCGTTAATTTCGGCCATGATGCGCTGGTCGCCTTTGGCCAGTTCCCACATTTTGTCTTCTTGGGCTTGGGCCAGGCTCTCGGCGCGCCATGCGGTGTAGCTGGTGCGCAGGCTGCGGGCTAGGCGATGGGCGGGGGTGGCCAGCACGGCAATGGCTACAAAGCCAATGGCCCACAAGGCTGCCCAAGCCATCAGCACGTGGTTTTCGCTCCATGCGTCAAGGGCTTGGTTAACCACTACCAACAGGCCGGACACGGCTGCGGCTAGCAAAAAGCTGCCCAGCACGCGTGATGGGATGGTCGTAGCAACTGTAGAAGCCACCGCTGTGGTGGGCTGGGCAGCCGCCAGGCTCAGGTGGGTTTCAACACGGTTGGCGAAAGAGTAAGTGGTCATGGTGGGCTTTCTGGTGTTTGAGGGAAGATATATATAAGGGAAGCGGTTTTTTGCTTCGATGGATCAATCATAGGGTTTACCTTAGTATGATGCAACTTTAGAATAGTGATGCATACTATTCATAAAACATATAGTTAGGCCCAACCCCATGCCGACCCAAACCCCATCACAGCGTCCGCTGAACTTTCGCACGCTGGACCTGAACCTGCTGCGCGTGCTAGACGAGGTGCTGACCGAGCGCAGCCTGACCCGCGCTGCGCACAACCTGGCCATGACCCAGCCCGCTGTGAGCAATGCCATCAAACGCCTGCGCGATGTGCTGGGCGACGCGCTGGTGCAGCGCGCAGGTTTTGGCATGGAACCTACCCCGCGCGCGCTGGCGTTGTGGCCCGCTATTCGGGCCGCGCTGGCTGGCCTGCAGCAGTCTTTAGCACCGGGTGCGTTTGATGCTGCTACCTCTGACGCTACATTTATGCTAGCTATGGCCGATGCTACAGCGGCCGAGCTGATGCCCGGCTTGGTTGAAATTATTGAGCGCGAAGCCCCCGGTATCTCGGTGCGGGTACTGCCGCTGACCACCCGCGACCCGCGCCGCCTGCTGGACGAAGAGCGCATTGACCTGGCAGTGGGCCACTTTCCGGCCGTGCTGGCCGACCTGACAGCGCAGGCGCAGCTAGGCTACAGCACGGCGGCGGGCAATACGGGCCTTGCGGGCAACACAGGCTTAGCAGGCATTAGCGGTGCAGCGGGCATAGCACCCACAGGCTTGCAAAGCGGCCTGCACAGTGGCGCGCGCTTTGAGCATACGCGCCTGTACGTGGGCGAATACGTGTGCGTGATGCGGCGCGGCCATGCATTGGCAAAGCGCAAAACGCTGACGCTAGAGCAGTACTGCGCGGCGCACCATTTGCTGGTAAGTTTCTCAGGCAAGCCGTTTGGTTTTGTAGACCAAGCCCTCACGTCGCTGGGGCACACGCGGCGCATTGTGCTGACGGTAAACCAGTTTTTTACAGCAGGCCGCGTGGTGGCCAGCTCAGAATTGCTCACCGTGCTGCCGCGCCATTTTGTCCGCGTGGCCGACGCAGCTGGCGACCTGGCCGTGCGCGAGCTGCCTTTTACCATGCCCCTGGTGCATGTAGACGCCCTGTGGCACCACCGCAAAACCCCCAACGCAGCGCACCAGTGGCTGCGCACCAGCGTGCTGCGGTCGGCGCAGGCGGCTTTGACTTGAGTTTTTATGCGTTTCAGGCTTATCGCCCAAGGAAATAATTAATAGTATGCTATTAAATACATAGTGTATAACGCTAAAAAAGCCTCCAGCAGTAGCGCCGAGCAACCAAGCACTTGGCTGTGCATGCCTATCTAGATGCGGCATCCTAAGCGCACCCTGCTTTAGGAAACTGTAGCGCAGTACCACGAAACAAGGCTTGAGCTCGCAGCTCAGGTCGGCGGTCACGGCGATGCCTTACTAGCAGCTGCGCAGCGAAGGCTGCCGCCTCAATTTGCGCAATCAGTGGTGATTCAACATGGGTAGCCATTGCGCAAGTGGTGTCGCAAATGCCGCTTACGAATCAGCTTTTTGCGTTAGAGCTCTATTAAGTAACGCGTTCCGCTAAAGCGCTACTGAGCAGACTCTTTTAAGATGGTGGCGCGGCGCCTCTTTAACGTCTCAAGACGCTCAGGATCGTTCTCTAAAGCGATCGCCTTGGTCCAGTCCGCGTGGGCGCCAGACCGTTGTCCAGCAGACTGTTTGGCAGCAGCACGCAGTTCGTAGCCTATGGATTCCTTGGTACCTAAGGCCACGATGCGATCCGCATCCGCTATAGCACCCGCGTAGTCTTTGAGCCACGTGCGTACCATCAAGCGGCTACTCAAAGCGCCAATAGCGTTGGGCTCTATGGCCAGGGCTTTGGTGTAGGTCTGCGCTGCTTGCCTCAATTCGCCGTTGGCAAGCTGCGCATCAGCCTCCACTCTGAGTTGAGCGGCAAATGCTGCAGGTACGGGCTTGAGGCCGCTGTCGTCAATCGGCGCGCGGTAGCGGATGAAGCGCTTTTGTTCATACCAATTGTCCTCGGCATCTTGTTTGATTTCAATCAGCGTTACGCCTTTGGCAGCAATCGCACGCACTTTGCCGTAGTTTTGCCCCACGGGAAAATCACCCTTCTTGAGCCAATGCACCGAGCCGTTATTGAGCTGCACCACCGCCATGGCAAGATTGCCCGATACCATGCGACCCATCACACGCATATCTTCAACAGGGAAATTTTCCAGGTAGCTCTTTTTAGTAACCGCTTTCAGGTCATTTTTAGGGACTTGCTTTGTCGCGCTCACGAGCGATTCGGGCGGCTTCAAACAGCCGGGCGCGCGCGCAAGCGCGCGCAATTCAAAGCGGCGATAGGCGCTATCCGTGATTTCGTAGCCTGCGAGTTGGATCGTTAATTCCAAGAACGTTTTCAAATCAATATCGCGAAGGCGAATGCCCATCGCTCCTGCAATTTCCGCTGTACCTGTAGCGTCGTCACGCAGGAGTTCAGGATGCAAGCTTACGGTGTAGCCCGCCACGTCTTGGCTGGTTAAGCGGATCAGCTCAGCGGGATGGCGCAGCGACTGAGAGTTTATGCTTATCAGCTCGTTGAGCGCGAGATCTGTGGGCAAACGGGTAGGCGTTTGTGGCGTACACGGATGACGCAAAAGACGAACGCCCTGTTGTCGGGATACCGTGGCGCCCAGCTGCGCTGCCACGGCGCCGAAAACCTCGTCAGTGTTGGCATAGCGACCTTTCAGCGCGATGCGCCGATCGGCAAAATAACCATCCACCACCACGCCCGTTTTAGCGAGCGCCGCGTAGGCGACCAAGAATGCAGTGGCGTTCGTGTCTGCGATGTCGAACTCGATCGGTGGCGATGCAGCTAGCGCTGGCAATGCCCCGGCGAACACTGCTGAAGCCCCTGCGATCAAAACGAAAAACGCGCAGAAGAGGCGATGAGAAATTCGGACATGCAGCATTGGCTTTTAATCTTCACGTCTTGTTAAATAGGGCTGCAGATCCGATAGGTAAATATTTGAAAATTGCATTTTACGCGCGTAAGCCTCTTTCAAGGAAATGTGAGTTTGAAACGGCGCGAACGCACACAAGCTAGCCATGCAAGCTTCAAAGCCTAAGAAAACCGCATAAACTAAGAATGCAAGAATTTCAAGCAAAACAGTCCTGTCGCCCAAGTAAATATTTAATAGTATGCTATTAAATACATAGTAATTGCCCTCTAAACAGCCTCCAAGCATCAGCGCCCAACAACCACCTCCCCATGCCTGATAATGCTGCCATGGACTGGCAAGCAGCAAAAGTTTCCCTCACACTCGCGGTGCTCACAGCGGCGCTGCTTTTGCCGCCGTCACTGCTGCTGGCGCGCTGGCTGGCAGTCACGGGGAGCCGCGCTAAGCCGTGGGTTGAGGCACTGCTGATGCTGCCGCTGCTGCTGCCGCCCACCGTGGTGGGGTTTTATGTGCTGACTACGCTGGGCCCGGCATCGCCTGTCGGTGCGTGGCTGGCAACGCATACCCGCTTGCAGCTGGTGTTCAGCTTTGAAGGCCTGCTGCTGGCATCGCTGCTGGTGAACGTTCCGTTTATGGTGCAGCCTATTCAGCGCACGCTGTCAAGCATAGCGCCCAGCGTGCGTGAAGCGGCGTGGGTGGGTGGCCTGAGCCCATGGCGCACATTCATGCTAATTGAACTGCCCCTGGCCTGGCCGGGCGTGCTCGCAGGCGTTGCCCTGACGGCGGCGCACACGCTGGGCGAGTTTGGCGTGGTGCTGATGGTGGGTGGCTCGATTCCTGGGCAGACCAAAACCCTCTCGATTGCCATTTACGACCGCGTGCAGGCCTTTGACAACACGGGTGCGCACGTGATGGCACTGGTGCTGGTGGCGTGCTCGCTGGCGGCGCTGGTGGCCGTGTTTCGCACCTCACCAGCGCGGAGAAACCATTGAGCACACCGGCCCCGCGCACCCACGCCTACAACCTGCACGTAGCCCTGCGCTGCACGGCACCAGTGCCCCTGCAGGCAGAGTTTGACTGTGCAGCCGGTGAGCTGCTGGCACTGGTGGGGCCGTCAGGCAGCGGCAAAACCACCTTGCTGCGTGCGGTGGCGGGGCTGTACCAGCCGCCGGGTTTGAGTGGGCAGATCACACTGCGCGCGGCAGAGACCGAGCATATTTGGTTTGACAGCCAACGCAGCATCGCGCTGGCACCGCAGGCTCGCCATGTGGGGCTGGTGTTTCAGCAGTACGCGTTGTTTCCGCACCTGTCCGCTCTTAAAAACATAGCTGTCTGTGCACCAAACCATTGGTCAAAACACCAAATACAGGGCCAAGCTATGGCTTTGCTAGAGCGCCTGGGTTTGGCCAGCTTGGCCCAGCGGTTGCCACACCAGCTCAGCGGTGGGCAGCAGCAGCGGGTGGCGCTGGCGCGGGCCTTGGTGCGCATAGTGCCCTTGCCCTCTGACGGCGCGCAAGTGGCGGGGCTTGCGGCCCACCCACCCGGGGTGCTGCTGCTAGACGAGCCGTTTTCTGCGGTGGATGCCCCCATGCGCCAGGTGCTGTACCGGGCGCTGGCGCAGTTGCACAGCAGCCTGCACCTGCCCATTGTGTTGGTTACCCACGACCTGGCCGAGGCCCGGCGCTTGGCCGACAAAGTAGTCATTGTGGACGGCGGCGCCACCTTGCAAAGCGGCCCGCCTGAATGGGTGCTGCGCAGCCCGCGTAACGCCCGCGTGGCGCAGCTGGTGGGCATCCATAACCACTTTGCCAGCCAGTTTTACACCGCCACGGGCGCTGACCCTGGCATGGCCCATGCAGGCCCTGACAGCGCCAACACAAGCCCTGGGATGGGCCGCTTGCGCTGGGGCCAGCACGACCTGCACGCCCAAGACAAAGGCAAAATCGACAATGCCACCGAGGTGACCTGGGTGCTGGCAGGCGGCAGTGTGCAGGTGCTAAGCCCCGAAGCTGCACAACCAGCGCCAGCCGCCGCGCTATCGAACAACGCGCACCACCAAAACGCACCTCAAGACAAAGCACCTCAAGGCAGCGCACCGCTTGACAACTACCTGCCCTGCCAGCTGATTGAAATGCTGCCCTTGGGCGAGATATGCGTTTGCAAGCTGGCCGTCACTGGCGCACCGCCCGGCGACGAAGTCACACTTAATTTGTCTACCGCGCTGTTGCGCAGCATGCAGGCCCAGGTAGGCTGTGCGCTGGTGCTGCACATACCCCCAGAGGCCCTGCACATCATGCCAGTGCGGGAAATTTTGGCCGCTGAGTCAGCTGTTGGCACGCCGCTTTAGCCAGCGCATGATGTGCCTGAGCACGGGGAGCTTTTCGTACAGCTCCTCGGCTGCATCCCAATAGTCCCGGTGGTAGTGCACCCGGCCATCGGGGGCAAAGCGCAGGTGCGAGGTACCGCGCACGGTTTGCTCTGTGCTGGTGTCAAAGCGCTTAAAACGAAACTTAAAGTCCCACACCAAAAAGCACTGGTTGCCTTGCACCACCCGCTCGGTAACGACAAAGCGCGGCTGCGCAAGCGCAACGTACATATGGGCAAAAATCTGCTGCACCGCCGGCAGGCCGCGCACTTCGTTAAACGGGTCTTTAAAGTACGCACCATCGCTGTAGATGCTGGGTATCTGCACCAACGTGCTGGGCTGCAGTGTCTCAAAAAACTGCACCACGCGCTCTACCGCTTGCGCGGTGGGCATAGCGTTGCCGGGCTCCAAGGTGTCTGTAGTGCCCATGGCTCACAAGCCGGTAAAGCGCCTCGTGGCGGCAAAATACCAGCGGTAGGGCACGATGCGCAGAATTTTCATCAACCGGGTAAAGCGCTTGGGGAAGTGAATCTCAAACCGGCCACGCTCCCAATTGGCCACAATGTCCATGGCTGCTTGCTGCGGCGAGATAAGGGCGGGCATATGGAATGTGTTTTGCGCAGTCAGTGGCGTTTGGACAAAACCGGGGTTCACCAGGCTGATGCCAATGCCGCTGTCGTGCAGGTCAATGTACAGGGTTTCGGCCATGTTGATCAATGCAGCCTTGGTAGGGCCATAGGCCAGCGACTTGGGCAGGCCGCGAAAGCCCGCCACGCTGGAGACCAGGCTAATGTGCCCGCTGCCGGCCGCCAGCATGGCCGGTAGCACTGCAGCTATGCTGTAGACCGCACCCATATAGTTAACCTGCATATGGTGGGCAATGTCACCGGTTTGCATGTCTTGTGCGCGCACCGCGCTGTAGGTGCCTGCGCAGTACATCACCAGGTCTATTGGCCCGCCAGCCAGCAGCTGCTGGGCGGCGGCTTTGACGGCAAGCTCGTCCACAGCGTCCAGCGGCAAAGCCTGCATGCCGGGGTACTGGGTGGCCAGTGCACCGAGTGCGCTGGCGTTGCGCGCAGAAACAATAACGTGCGCGCCTTTGCTGTGCAGCAGCTCGGCGGTGGCGCGGCCGATGCCGGTGGAGGCACCAATCAACCAGACGCGGCGGCCGGTCCAGTGGGCAATAGGGGGGTTCAGGCTCATGGGAACTGTCGTTGTATTTTTATGTTGTGGCTTAGCGTTTTTTAAAGTTCACCACCAGCTCGCCCAATGTAATGCCAAACTTGCTCATGGTGGCTTTGTTGATCACCACTTTGTCGTCCATTTGGTACATCCAGTCGTCAAACTGCACTTCGTAGACTTTGTTGTCTACCGGTAAATTCAGCGTGTAGCCCCAGCGAAAGGCATTGCCCATTTGCTGGCCGTTGCCCACGCCCACCACATCGTCGGCGCGGCCTACGTATTTGCCATCGGGCAGTTGGGTCATGCGCCAAATGCGTTTTTGTTTGGTGCCGTCGCTGTAGACAAAGTCTTCGTCCAGCACGCCTTGGTCGCCGTTCCAGCTGCAGTTCATGGTGACCAGAAAACGCTTGGCGACTTTGCCGCTGCGGTCGGTAAAAATACCCCAACCATCGACCACACCGGTAAAGTAAGTTTTCAGGTCAAACACCGGTTTTTCTTGCGCGTAGTCGCTCAGCTGCGGTGCACCAGCGCAGCCTACCAAGGCCAAGGTGGAGGCTGATGAGGCGATAAGTAAAGTGCGGCGTTGCATAGCGGTGTCCTTGGGTTGAATTAAGAGAATAATTGCCGTTTTGAATAGTAAAAAAGCGCACTGGCAGCTATAAGTTTAAGAGCGCACGGCAGCACGCAGTAAGCTATTACCAGGGCTTGCAGGGCCTGCGGTGCGCGTGCGCCAGGGGTGTAGCCAAAATACGCCAGCGCAGGCAGTGCCAGGCCGGCGGCCAGTGCCAAATTCAGCTTGGTGGCAAAGTTCCACCAGCCAAAGTAGGCCCCCTCGGCTTGGCCGTGGTCGCCGTTGTTTTGAATCACCCCAGCCAACAGCGCAGGCGGTGCGGCCAGGTCTGCGCCCAGTGCAATGCCCGACAGCGCACACACCGCCATGAAAGCCGCAATGTCGCCACGGCCTAGCGTGGCAGCCCAAACAAACACCGCCACGGCCATAAGCATGCCGCCCAGCCAGCTGCGCCACAAACCAAAGCGGCCAATACAGCGCAGCCACAGCGGGATAGACGCCGCAGCGGCCAGGAAATAGGCGGTTAAAAATGCGCCCTCTAGCTTGGGCGGGGCTTGCAAAAGGTCTTGGATAAAAAACAGCACCAACGTAGCGGGGATGGCGCTGGCAATGCCGTTGAGAATAAAAATCAGCATCAGCGGCATGAACCGGGGCCGCTGTAGCGGCAGCCATAGGGAAGCTGCAGCCGGGGCGGAGCTGTCAGCAGTAGCGGATGCCGTGGTAGGTGCACTGGTAGGTGAACTGGTAGGTACAGTGGCAGATGAAATGGCATGCACCGAGGCCGCTGGACTGCTGCCCGGCTGCGCCACCAGCGCCGCGCCTTGTGCTAACGCAGGCCGTGGGGCCTGTGTCCACGCCAACCAGCCCAGTACCAAAGCGGCGGTAAACACCGCGCTGGTCATGCCAAGGCCTGCTACCACCGGCAGCACCGAAGCCAGCAGCACGCCTGCCAGGCCCAGGCCTTCGCGCCACGCTACGATGCGGCTGCGCTGCAGCGCGTCGCCGCCCAGCCGCGCACCCCAGCTTTGGTGGGCTACGCTGACCAGGCTGTAAGCGGTGTACGTGACCACCAGTGCGGCCAGTGCCCACAGCAGCAAAGCATCTCCACGCACCGGCGGAAAAAACAGCGCTATAAAACCTGCCGCCAGCAGCACACTGGCCACCGCGCTGATGCGCAGCACACGCTGTGCACTGTGGCCAAACCAACGGTCACACCAGCGCCCCAGCAGCGGGTCAATGACGGCATCAAACAGCCGCGCGCCCAGCAGCAGCGCACCCAGCGTGGCCAGTGGCACACCAAAAGCGCGTGCATAGTGGTTGGGCAAAATCACATACAAAGGCAGCGCCACAAACGCCAGCGGCAAACCCATCAGGCCGTAGCGCAGGCCCAGGCGGCGGGTCCAGGTGGGTGTGGCGGTCATAAGGGGTTTAAGTGGCTTAAGTGGCTCAAGGCTTGGCCAAGCTAGAGCTTGGACCTGAGGCGGAAGCGGTGCCTAACGCCAAGCCCAGCAGCTCGCGGCGCATTTGCGGGGCGCTGGTCTGTGGGCTGAGCCAAATGCCAAAAAACAGACGCGCAAACTCAGCGTCCTTGACCTCGCCCAAGGGCTTGCCGTTAAAAGTAAACACCGCCCCCGCGCCAGGCTGGTGAATGCCCACCAAACGGTCGCCTTTGGCGATGTTAGGGAACAAATTTTCCATTTGCGCAAGCCACTGGGCCGACTTCACGGGGTTAAGGCTGCCCACGCCTTGCATTTCTTTGATCGAGCGCTGGGCCACCATCTTGCCATTGAGCTTGCGCAGGTAGGTAATTTCCAGCGCAAAGCGGCTGGCCAGGTAGTCGTCGGCTTTGAAGCCAGGCTCGGCCCACAAGCGTGCGTCGTAGATTTGAAAACCGTACACGGACAACCGTGTACTGCCCAGCAGCCGCGTGCGCTCCAGTGGGCTGCCCAAGTTGGTATTTAACTGCCGGGCGAGCTCTGAGGTTTGGGTCTGCTCAGCCTGAGTTTGTGCGGCCTGGGCAGGTGCATTTTGTGAAGCAAATGCACTACTGGCCCAAGGAAATGCTGCACAAGCAGCTATTAAATAGTGAGCAATTGGGAGGCGCAGCAGAATTTTCATGGCTTTTGCAGTGTGAACTGCACCACGTCAATATTGGCCTGCATGAAGGCGGCTTCGCAATAGGCCAAATAGAACTCCCAAATGCGCGTAAAGCGTTCGTCAAAGCCAGCCGCCAGCACACCGGCGCGCTGCGCCGTAAAGGCTGCGCGCCAGCGGCGCAAGGTTTCGGCGTAGTCCAAACCAAAGGCAAACTGGTCAACTACCTGCAAGCCTGCAGCCTGTGCTTGTTTGCGAAACTCAGCAGGGCAAGGCAGGCAGCCGCCCGGGAAAATGTACTGCTGGATAAAGTCGGTCGAGTTCACGTAGCGGGCAAACAGCGCATCGTCTATCACGATGGACTGGATGCAAGCGCGGCCACCGCTTTTAAGCAGCTTGGCCACGGCGGCAAAGTAGGTGGGCCAATAGGCTTGGCCCACGGCTTCTAGCATTTCGATAGAGCAAATTGCGTCGAAGGGTGCGTCGGCAATGTCGCGGTAGTCTTGCAGGCGCAGGTCGGCTTGGCTGCTCTGGCCTGCGCGTTGCATGCGCGCTTGCGCCCAAGCCAGTTGCTCGGTAGACAAAGTAACGCCAGTGGTGTGGGCACCAAATTCAGTGGCCGCTTTTTCTGCCAGTGCGCCCCAGCCGCAGCCTATTTCTAGCACCCTGTCGCCGCTTTTTACGCCGGCCATGCGCAGCGCGCGGCGCACCTTGGCGTGCTGGGCCTGCACCATGTCTTGGTCCAAGTTACCCTCAAACCAAGCCGATGAATAGTTCATGGTGTCGTCTAGCCACAGGGTGTAGAACGCGTTGCCCAGGTCGTAATGGGCATGGATATTTTTTTGGCTGTTGGCTTTGGTGTTGCGGTTAAGCAGGTGTTTGACCCGGTAGGCCAAGCGGCCCAGCCAAGTGCCATACACCATGTCTTCCACCTCACGGCGGTTGGCCACCAGCACGCCCAGCAAAGCGGCTATGTCGGGCGATGTCCAGTGGCCGGCAATGAAGCTTTCGGCAAAGCCAATGTCGCCCGACTTGAGCGCAGCCGCGCAGACCGACCAGTCGTGAATGTGCAACGCCGCTTGCGCTGCAGAGGCTTGGCCAAAATGCTGCACACTGCCGTCGGGCAAGGTAACTTGCAAGCTGCCGTGCTGTAGTTTGCGCAGCAGCTTGAGACAGGTGCGCGCGGCAGCGGGGATTGAGCTGGAGTGTTTAACCGAGCGCGCGGTTGCGGCAGACATCGAGGCAGACAAAGGGTTAGTCGGGTTCATGGGCTCAAAAAGGAATGGTTTATCGCGTTACTAAATTTTGCGGTGGCGCTGGCTTTTTAACAAACGGAACACGCAGCGCCAACAATTTAATGGCCTGCCAATGGATACGCCCCACCACGGCCAGCGTCATAGCGCCGTAGCGCCACAGTGCGCGGCGCTGGCTGGCCAGCGTTAAGGGCTCTAGGTCGCCACTGACGCAGGTGTTGATCAACGCGCCCTGCGCGTCGTCGTAGTCTATGCGGGCAACGGTGCGGGCTAGCACCTTGGCATTTTGGGCTGTGTGCTGTGCTGTGCTGGGCGTGGTCATAAAGCGAAACCGGTAGCTGCCTTCTACATTGCAAAACGGCGACACATGGAACACCTTGGCCGCTGTTTGCTCTACCCCATAAGCGGGCCGGTCTAGCAGGTAAACATGGCGTTCGCCAAAGGTATTGTTCACCTCTACCACCACCGCGCGCAGGCTGCCATTGGGGCCGTGGCAGTACCAAAAACTCACCGGTTTAAAGGTATGGCCCAGCACGCGCGGGTAGCAGTGCAGCCAGGCCTCGCCCGTGGCATCTGTAATGCCTTGGCTGCGCAACAAGCTGTCCACCCAGGCCAGCGCGTCTGTGCTGCCCGTGCCGTGGTCGCGGTCATAAAAGCTCAAGGCACTGCGCCGGTTGCGCGCTAGCGCGGCGCACGGGGTGTGCGCCAAGGTGCGCATCGGCAGCATCAAAAAATAAGTGGGGTAGGCAAACGCGTTGCGCGCAGGCCGTAGCCGGGTGTGGCGCACCTGGCCAAAACCCATCAGTGCTTGGGCTGTAAGCGCTGGCGCTGCGGATGCGTGGGCTGGCGTTGTCATGCTGCTAGCCGCTGTGGTGCGTGCAGTTCTTGCAGCAGGGTGCGCCCCACGGCCAGGCCCGACTTAAGGCCATCTTCATGAAAGCCATAGCCCATCCAGGCACCGCAAAAATACGTGCCCCGGTCGCCTTGCAAGGTGTGCATCTGCTGCTGCGCCGCAGTGGCCGCCGCGTCAAACACCGGGTGCGCGTAATGAAATTCGCCCATAGTGTGGTTACGCGCTATCGGTTGCGATGGATTCAAACTCACCACCACGGGCTGGGCAAAGGGTATCGGCTGCAGCTTGTTTATCAGGTAGTGCAGGCACACACTGTTGCTACCCTCATTGCCACCATTATTGCTACCGCTACTGTCCGCAGGGTTGCCGCGCACATAGTTCCACGCGGCCCAGGCGCTGCGCTGGGTGGGCAGCACCGACGCGTCGGTGTGCAGCACGGCATGGTTAGCTTGGGTGCGAAACGCGCCCAGCACGCTGCGCTCTTGCGCGCTGGGGTCGCGCAGCAGTGCCAGCGCCTGCGGCGCGTGCGTGGCCAGTACCACGCGGTCAAAACGCTCAGCGCGGCCTTGGGAGATCACCCGCACACCGCCATGTGCGCTGTCGCGCTCGACCAGCTCCACCGGGGTGTCCAGCCTTTTGTCGCCAATGTGGGCCACTATTTTGTCTACGTAATGGCGCGCACCGCCGGCCACGGTGTACCACTGCGGGCGGTTGGTAATTTGCACCAGGCCGTGGTTGTGGCAAAACCTGACCATGGTGGCCACTGGGAACTGCAGCATCTGGTCGGTAGGGCAGCTCCATATGCAGCCCAGCATGGGCAACAGGTACCAGTCGGTAAAGGCGGCGTTAAAACGGTGCTCTTGCAGAAAATCGCCCAAGGGCTGGGCCAGCTTGGTCTCGCTGCCTGCCTGCGCTATCTGGGTGCACAGCTTGTTAAAACGCAGCATCTGCCACAGCATGCTTAAGAACTGGGGGTTAACCAGGTTACTGCGCTGGGCAAACACGCTGGACAGGTTGGTGCCGCTCCACTCCAGCGTGCTGCGGCCTTTGCCGGGGAAGGCACCGGGCACCTGCACTGAAAATGACATCTCAGACTTGGCCGTTTGCACGCCCAGCTGGGCAAACAGGGCAATTAAATTAGGGTAAGTGCGCTCGTTGTAGACCAAAAACCCGGTGTCGATTCCGTGGGTGACATTGCCTTGCGGCGTGGGCAGCGTAATGTCTACCGTGTGGGTATGGCCACCAAAGTAGCTGGCAGATTCAAACAAAGTAACGTCGGCGTGGCCTTGCAGGCTGTGGGCCACCGACAGACCTGCAATGCCTGAGCCAATGATGGCCACTTTGAGGGGTGCGGACATGGACAGGCTAAGCCGAATAGAAAACCACTACGTTGCGCCCTGAAGCGAAAAGAGGGAGGGAGGAGGAAAACCGCTTCAAAATTTCAGCCAAACAAAACTTGCCCGGCAGGCCGCGTAGCAGAGGAAAAGGGTGCACGATGGGTATCAACAAACTGCCAATTACAATCATTAAATGACTCCAAACTGCATAGTCAAATTATGACTGAACAGTATCGAATTACAATGGGTAGTTATTATTGCCCTGCAGTTAAGAAGGTTAAATAACTTGCGTGCGCCCTGCCCTGTGTTGCTGCAGGCTTGGCAGAACCTTATTATTGCGGCTTTTAAAGCCCGCTTTAGTGGGCTACACGCCAGCCAGATTATTTTTTTGACCATGCACTACGCGCTGCGGGCTTACCCTGTAAGGCCATTCACCTTGGGTGGTTCTTGCAGTTAAACCGTACAGCGTCACATACAGTGCGTAAAATCGTAGTAAATTTATATTACGTAGGCACCTTATGCTTTACCCAGAACTCTTTAAACAACTTGAATCGGTCCGATGGGACATGGAAAAAGATATTCCATGGGGGCAATTTGACGGGGCGCAGCTGACCGACGAGCAAGCCCAAACCATCAAAATGAACGCCATTACCGAGTGGAGCGCACTGCCCGCCACCGAAATGTTTTTGCGCGACAACCGCCACGACAGCGACTTTTCTGCCTTCATGTCGATCTGGTTTTTTGAAGAGCAAAAGCACTCCTTGGTGCTGATGGAATACCTCAAACGTTTTCGCCCCGACATGGCCCCCACCGAAGCCGAGCTGCACGAAGTGCGCTTTGAGTTTGAGCCCGCACCTGCGCTGGAAACGCTAATGCTGCATTTTTGCGGCGAAATTCGCTTAAACCACTGGTACCGCCGGGCCAGCGAATGGCATACCGAGCCGGTGATTAAAAACATCTACACCAAGCTAAGCCAAGACGAAGCCCGCCATGGCGGTGCCTACCTGCGCTATATGAAGCGCGCCATTGGCAACTTTGGTGTGGATGCCAAAGCTGCATTTACCAAGGTAGGCGTGCTCATGGCCAGCGCCCGGCGCACCGCCCAAGCCCTGCACCCTACCAATTTGCACGTGAACAAAGCGCTGTTCCCGCGCGACACTATCCAGAGCCGCTTGCCCAACCCTGACTGGCTGGAGCACTGGCTGGACACGCAAATTAAGTTTGACGCGGTGTGGGAAGGCAAAGTGGTAGAGCGTATTTTGCACAACATGAGCCTGCTGATGGAGCGCAGCTTTGAAAGCGTGCAAGAGCTCAACCGCTTTCGCAAAGAGCTGTCTAAAGAGTTGGCAGCCAAAGCCGAAGGCTTGATACTGCCCTCTGGTGTTGCCACCAGCGCGGCATAAACAGCAGCAGATGGTGACGGGGAAAAACTGCGCCATGACCATTGCGCCTAGCTGCGCAACCCTACACCACCACCACACCTACGTCCACGCCCACGCACTGAATGAGCGCTCCTAGCTTCTTAGCCAAAATAGCCACGCGCGCGCAGGTGGCCGAGCGCGCAGCCGCGTTGTCCAAGCCTTTGGTGTTTACCAATGGTGTGTTCGATGTACTGCACCGTGGCCACGCCAGCTACCTGGCAGCCGCACGTGCACTGGGCGGTTCGCTGGTGGTGGCCCTGAACACCGATGCCTCTGCCCGCCGCCTAGGCAAGGGCCCCGACCGGCCACTGAACCACCAAGACGACCGCGCTGCGCTGATTGCGGCACTGGAATCGGTCTCGTTGGTAACCTGGTTTGACGAAGATACCCCGCTAGAGATCATCAGCACATTGCGCCCCGACATATTGGTCAAAGGTGGCGACTACGACATGAAGCTGTTGGCAGAAGCCCGGCTGGTAGAAGGCTATGGCGGCCAAGCATTTGCGCTGAGTTTTGTGGACGGTTACTCTACTACCGCTCTGGTCAAAAAAATTCGCTCGGCTGCGTAGTACTATTAATTTAATAGCTGCTTGTGCAGCATTTCCTTGGGTCATAGGGCTATTTTGCTTGAAAATATTGTTTTCTTAGGTCTTTGAAGATTGCTATCCCAGCTTTTGTACGTTTGCGCCGCTTGAGTGTGGCCTTGCTGCAAAATCTTCCAAAATCACGCGCAGGTAGCCTAAGTATTTGCCCGTTTGGAAGTACGACGCGCCTTTTTCCAGATTTTCATCAAGGCCACACTCAATCGACGCTTTGCCAGTTTGGTGTGGGGGCATTTAGCGCAAAGAGGGCCACGGTTTCGATTGCCGCTACACACGTAGCCTTGCGTGTTCCCGGTCTTGGGTGGGTCGCTGCCGGTTACCGTCACATGCATCTACCCCACGTGCCTTCAACTGCCAAATTTGCCAGGGAGAAGCGATGGGAGCGTGTTTTTTGCAAGCTGTAGCAAAGGCGCGGAAACAGTCTGCGATAACTACTGCGGTGTGCGTGTGTTTTGCGGAAGTTTGCAAAAAACATGTCCCGTCGCCCGACCAAGGTGAATAGACCTGCACAAGCATTGCCACGGGCTGTTAAAAACACCCCAAGCGCCCTAAGCAAATAGCAAATAGCTAATGCAAACCAAGACACTCAAACATTGACGCGGACTGTTCAAAACCCCAAACAGTACCCAAAAACAGAGCACAATTTACCCCAGCTTTACAAACCAGTTACGCCCCGGTAGCCGAGGCTACATAAACTCGCTAGCATGGAGACCATGCAACAACACCTGCTGATGATTGAAGACGACACCCGCCTGGCCAATATGGTGGGCGAGTATTTTCGTGGCAACGGCTTTGCGTTTACCCACGCTGCAGACGGTGCAATGGGTTTGGCGGCGCTGCACACCGCGCCGCCGCAACTGGTGATTTTGGACCTGATGATGCCCGGCATTGACGGCCTAGAGGTGTGCCGCCGTATTCGTGCGCTGCCCGGGGCGCTGTCGCGCACCCCCGTGCTCATGCTGACCGGCAAAGGCGACGCGATGGACCGGATTATTGGCCTTGAACTGGGCGCTGACGACTACTTGGCCAAACCGTTTGAACCGCGCGAACTGCTAGCGCGTGTGCGCTCGGTGCTGCGCCGCCATGGCGAAGGCGCAGCCTTACTGAATGACAAAGACCAACGCCGCATGGTGTTTGGCAGCCTGGAGATAGACCGCGATGCCCGCACCGTGCTGGTTGCAGGTAGCAAGGCCGACCTCACCTCCTACCAGTTTGACCTGCTGGTAGCCATTGCCGAGCGGGCGGGCCGGGTGCTGACCCGCGAGCAAATTATGGAGGCTGTGCGCGGCCGCGAGCTGGAAGCTTTTGACCGCTCTATTGATGTGCACATGGGCCGTATTCGCGCGGCGATTGAGCTTGACCCCAAAGAGCCGCAGCGCATTGTGACCGTGCGCGGCGTGGGCTATGTGTTTTCAAAGCAGCAAGATTAGCCTGCGATGAAAGTATCTTTTTTTAACCGCTTGGTGGTGCGTGTGTGGCTGGCCGTGGTGCTGGCGGTGCTGGTACTTACCTTTGCCTTTGGCGCGCTGTGGCGCGACTACACCGACCGCGTGCGCGCCGAGCGCCTGGCTGAGCTGCCTGCCCGCGAGCTGATTGTGCGCGACGCACAAGGCGCGTTGCTAGGCCAGGCCAGCGCCAAAGCGCCGCGCCCGAAAGTTCCAGGGCAGCAGGCTCCAGGCCCAGGGCTGGAATTTGAAGTGGGCATGCCCAACGGTGACAAACTGCTCATTGATCTACCGCCGCGCCCACCGCCTGCATCAGGCCCCCTGCCTTCGCAGCGCTGGATCGATGCCAACACCCAGCGCAACCCCAGTTTTCTGCTCTGGCTGGGCGGCGTGATAGCGCTGGCCGTGGCAATGGGCAGCTACCCGATTGTGCGGCGCATTACCAAGCGCCTTGAGAGCTTGCAGCGCGGCGTAGAGCGCTGGGGCGCAGGCAATTTGAAAGAACGGGTAGCTACGGATGGCGCTGACGAAGTGGCTTTTTTGGGCCAGCGTTTTAACGCCGCCGCCGACCGCATAGAGGCGCTGGTGCAGGCACACAAAACACTGCTTGCCAACGCCTCGCATGAGCTGCGGTCGCCCCTGACGCGCATTCGTATGGGGCTAGAACTTAGCCAGCAGGCCCCCAGCCCTGCGCTGCAAGCCGAGCTGGCACGCAGCATCAACGAGCTGGACGCACTGATTGACGAAATACTGCTGTCCAGCCGCTTAGACGCAGCCCAGCACAGCCCTGGTGTAGGCCTGGGTGCAATAGAAGAAGTAGACATGATTGCGCTGGTAGCCCAAGAATGCGCCCGCTATAACGTGCCCCTAGACTGCCAGCTGCCAGGCGCTCCCGCCCAAGAGGCCCATGAAGCGCAATCGCAACAGCTGCACACGCAAAGTCTGCAGATGCAAAGCCTGCAAATACAAGGCGTGCCGCGCTTGCTGCGCCGCTTGGTGCGCAACCTGCTAGAAAATGCGCAGCGCTACGGCCGGGGCAGCGTGCAAGTTACGCTGCGCTCTGTGCCGCACCTACCGACAACTGCACCACCCTACCCTGCACAAACCCTAGGGTATAGTGCCCCCACTGCGCGCAACGCGATCGAAATTCAAGTCTGCGACCGAGGCCCTGGCGTACCCGTAGCCGAGCGTGCACGCATTTTTGAACCCTTTTACCGCAGCAGCAGCGCCAGTGAGCGCGATGGCGGCGTGGGCTTGGGTTTGGCACTGGTGCTGTCGATTGCCCAAAGCCACGGCGGCAGGGCCACGTGCCTGGGCAGAGATGATGGCACTGGTGCCTGTTTTGTGGTGCACATTACGGGCTGTTAACAGGCCATGCATGCGCGCAAAGCACGGTACGGCACAGTTGCACAAGGATACATGCGGGCAACACCCAGCAGCTTCGTGATTTAACGCACGAAATGTGAAAAATTGTTGTAAATGCACCCCCTATATCACCTGTTTGTGGGATGTTCTCACGAGAGAATCTATTGCACAATCGTTTTACTGTTGTCACACAGAAGGTTTGTAAAGTATTTTTACCGGTCTCCCAACGACGTCCTTTCCAAGAGGACTTTGACACGGCCACCCTCGGGTGGCCGTTTTTTTGTGCCCTGCCCTGGCGCACGGGCAGCAACTTAGGCCATGCCGTGCCAGTTCATGCACAATAACGATTCATGCGGCCTATGTTGGCTTAGCTTTGGCCGCGCTCTCACTCTTATCTTGTAGGCAAAGCCACCGTCCATTTGCTTAAAGAACCTTGACCTATGACCACGCGCTTTAACCCCACTGCCCTGCCCGTTTGCCTGCCTGTTTACGCAACCGCGCTTTGCACTTTGAAGGCAGAGCTGCTGCGGGCGCGCGCCTTACGGGGCACTGCTGCCACTATTGGTGCACTGGCCCTGGCCGCAGCTTTTTCCAGCCCAGTGGCCACCGCACGCGACGGTGTCGAGGTGGGCGGCAACTCTCAGTTTGCCAAGCTGGTGCCTGCCAGCCAAGTAGAGGAAGCAGCCAGCCAGCAGTACCAAAAAATGCTGCAAGAAGCCAGTGCACAACAGGCATTGGCACCCGCCAACCACCCCCAAGTGCTGCGGCTAAGGGCAATTTCCCAAAAAATAATCCCCCATGCGCTAGAGTGGAACCCGCGCGCTAAAGACTGGAAGTGGGAGGTTAATTTGCTGGTCAGCAAACAGGTCAACGCGTTTTGTATGCCAGGCGGAAAAATTGCCTTTTACACGGGCATTTTGGAGCAGCTCAAACTCACCGACGACGAGGTGGCCATGATCATGGGGCACGAAGTAGCCCACGCCCTGCGTGAGCACGCCCGCGAACGCATGGGCAAAAACGCCGCTACCAACATTGGTGCCAATGTGCTGGGCCAGCTGCTGGGAGTGGGCAACACAGGCGCGCAAGTGCTGGGCATGGGCAGCCAACTGCTGAGCTTGAGATTTGGCCGCGAAGACGAGTCAGAAGCCGACCTGGTAGGCATGGAACTGGCCGCCCGCGCCGGCTACAACCCGCGTGCAGGGGTGTCGCTGTGGCAAAAAATGGGCGCAGCCAGCAAAGGCGCGCCGCCGCAGTTTTTAAGCACACACCCCAGTGGGCCTAAACGCATTTCTAACATTGAAGGCAACTTGCCCAAGGTGCTGCCTTTGTACGAGCTGTCCAAGCTTAAAAAGTAAGGCCCGTGCACATTGCCAACCCGCATACCATTTGGCCATATATAGCTACTTATTTAATAGCTGCTTGTGCAGCGTTTCCTTGGGCCACAGGCCCAAATGATGCTCAAAACGACCATGCAAGACTTCTTTGATTACGCACTCACCCAGCCCGAACTCCAGATCGAGCGTCAACAAGCCCTTCAGGCAGACCTGTTGCAAAGCGCTACCGTAGCCCCACCCATGCTCATGGACGAGCCTGATTACGACGAACTGTTCAGCTACTTTGACAGGGACGACCTGCCCGAGGGCACCATGAGCGCCGAGATGGCCGACGGTTTTATGACCGCCTGCGCCGTAGGCCCGCACATGCCGCCCACTTACGAATGGCTGACCGAGATTTTTGCGCAGCACACCTTGCCAATTTGCCCAGACCCTGTGGTGCAAGAGCGCTTGCTCCAGTTGCTGCTGCTGCGCATGCGCGATATCCGCAGGCGCATTGCCATCCCGCGCGCGCTGTTTAGCATGGAGAACATCTTTTTACCACTGCGCAGCGACCTGGAACCCGGTGAATTGATCGTGCCCTACACCTTTGACACTGAGGGCTACCGCAACGGCCGCTGGGAGCTTAAAGACTGGGCCCAAGGCTTTCGCATGCGTGCCTTTGAAGACCCGCGCTGGCAGCCCATGGTTGACCACCCCGAACATGTGCTGCATTTTACCGGTGTGCTGCTGTATGACCAAGGCCACAACAGCGAACAGCCGTCCATGCAGATTGAAAATGAACCCAAATTGATGGGTGCGCTGGTGAGCACCTTGCGCAGCATGTACGAATTTTGGAGCCAGTGGCGTGCAGACCATCCTGGGTCTAGCTACGATGACGAAGACGCGTTTGGCAGCCCGCAACTGCCCTACTGGCGCGCCAGCCCCAAAGTAGGCCGCAACGACCCCTGCCCCTGCGGCAGCGGTAAGAAGTACAAAAAGTGCTGCGCCGTCTAAAAACTAAAACTCCCCACCGCCCATGCCCACCCTAGACTGGCTTAACCGCACCGATGCCTTCACCACTGCAAGCAAAGTACCCTACCGGCTGCTAGAGCCCATCTCCAGCCACGGCGACCCTATAGCCCAAAGCAACCTGCTCATTCAAGGCGACAACTTAGAGGCTCTTAAAGCCCTGCTACCGTTTTACCGAGGCCAGGTGAAATGCATCTTCATCGACCCGCCCTACAACACCCAAAGCGCGTTTGAACACTACGACGACAACCTGGAGCACGCCCAGTGGCTCAGCATGATGCTGCCCCGCCTGCAACTGTTGCGCGAGCTGCTGCGCGAAGACGGCAGCATTTGGGTAACGATTGACGACAACGAGGGGCATTACCTGAAGGTGATGATGGATGAGGTGTTTGGGAGGAGAAATTTTGTAGCGAATGTGGTTTGGCAGAAACGCACCTCTCCAGATGCAAGAATCCAACTTGGAGCAGCGCATGACCACGTATTTGTTTTTGCAAAAGCAGTAGAAAAATTATCGTTCAACCCCTTAAAGCTATCGACTGAACAAGCGAAGAATTTCAAAAATCCTGATCAAGATACTCGCGGAGCATGGGTTTCCACCGACTTCACAGCCCAAGGATGGCGACCCAACCAGATGTACGAGATCCTTAGCCCAAACGGAACGCGTTACTCACCACCGGAAGGTAGATGCTGGGGAAATGTCGAACCGGCTTACTTACGCCTTCTCAGTGAAGGTCGCATGTGGTTCGGCAAAGATGGCGGTGGCCGTCCGCGAGTAAAAAATTATCGTGCGGAAAACGAAGGAGTTAGCTCATGGAGTTGGTGGGTCAATGAAGACGTAGGGCACAACCAAGAGTCGAAAAAAGAAATCAACGAACTGTTTGGTGCAGCGAATGCCTTTGATACGCCAAAGCCGGAGCGTTTGATTCAACGTGCTCTTGCAATAGCCACAAACCCCAACGACCTAGTCCTCGACAGCTTCCTAGGCTCCGGCACCACCACGGCAGTCGCTCACAAAATGGGCCGCCGCTGGATCGGCATCGAGATGGGCGAGCACGCCGTCACCCACTGCCTGCCGCGCATGCAAAAGGTGGTGGACGGCGAGCAAGGCGGCATCAGCAAAGCCGTAGGTTGGGGAGTTGCCGCAGATGGCGGTAAGTGGCAAGGCGGCGGTTTTCGCTTTATGCGCCTGGGTGAGCCGGTGTTTGACGCGCAGGGCCGCATCCACAGCGCGGTGCGCTTTGCTACGCTGGCAGCGTTTGTGTGGCAGCAAGAAACTGGCACCGCATTCAACGCCGCACTGGCTAAAGCGGGCACGCCTTACCTTGGCACACACTATATTTATGATAGCTGTCTCCGCAATATTCTATTGACCCAGGAGCCTATTTCATTATCAAAAGCGCTCCCAACAGACCTATTTGCGCAAAGTACGCCTGACGATAGCCCATCGCCACCCCAGAGCACCGCAGGCAGCGCCGCGCAGAGCGACGTGCCGCCCACACCCCCCGCTCCACCCACAGCTACCGCCTACTACCTACTATACAACGGCATACTGGGCGACAAGCGCCCCGCCAGCGGCAACGTGCTGACCCAAGCCGTGCTAGACGCACTGCTGCAGCTGCACACGAGCACCCCCAGCCCCGATGCCCCGCTGGTGGTCTACGGCGAAGCCTGCCGCCTGGGCGAAGAGCGGCTACAGCGCGCGAATGTGACGTTCAAGCACATTCCGTATGACGTGAAGGCACGGTGATATGGCTTGGAAGAAAACGTCCTGCCAACAAAGAGGCCATGGCACAGTAAAGCTATGACCTCTAAAAACCTCTCCACCTCCCTCACGACCGTGCCGCAACCCATGGCGCACTATTTTGTCGACGAGTCTGGTGATGGCGTATTGTTTGGCAAGCAGGGCAAAGTGCTTCTGGGCCATGGTGTGAGTACACCGCATTTCATGCTTGGCTTGTTAGAAGTAGCTGATCCAGTGGCCTTGGCTACCGCCATGGAGGATTTACGGCAAAGTTTATTGGCAGAACCTTATTTCAAAAATGTGCCATCGATGCAGCCACAACGGTGCAAAACTGCGGCTATGTTTCATGCCAAAGACGATTTACCCGAGGTGCGTCGCGAGGTATTTAAGCTGTTAGCGCAGCATGACATTAAGTTTTATGCGGTGGTACGCAATATGCGCGCCGTACTAACCTATGCCTTAGAGCGCAAAGCGCGTGACAGCACCTATCTTTATAAGCCAAATGAACTTTACGACAGCAGCGTGGCACAGCTATTTAAAGATCGCTTGCATTCGTATGAGAGTTGCAGCATTCATTACGGAGTGCGTGGCACAGCAGATCGTATGCGCGCTTTTCAGGCGGCGTTAGATCTTTCGAGAACACGGTTTGAGCAAAAGTGGGGTCAACAAGTCATCACGCATATTGACTTACAACCCAGCCGCCCTCAGAAGTCGACCTGCTTACAAGCTGTGGATTATGTGCTGTGGGCGCTGCAACGCTATTACAACGCACAAGAAAGCCGTTTTATTGAGTTGATGTGGGACAAGGTAGGCGTTGTCCACGCGATAGATGAAAAAACCATCTCCGTCGAGGGCACCCATTACACAAAGAAAAACCCGCTGCCTGAATTAACAGGAGCGGGTCTATGAATAAGGTGTGGGAATATAGGAGTGCGCAGCGGGGTTTCCCCTTGGCCTTACATTCTCACGGCATGGAGCCGAATTTTGTTCCCACGCCGCAATTGTACAACTCTGTATGTCGTTTTGTCAAACTACTTAAACAATTGCCTCTTCATTTTTTTCAATTAAATCAACAGCTTAGGCTGTTTAGCACAGCAATCTCTTGTAAAAGCTGAACAATTCAAGCACACCAAATGACCACCCTCACCCTCAAGTCCTACCAACAAGCCGCGCTGGACTCCCTGCGCGACTTTGCCCGCGCCGCGCAAGTCAAAGGCCCGGCCATGGCGTTTGGCGAGCAGGTGGGGCGGCCTTACAACCCTAACCCGTTTGGCGAAGTGCCTTGCGTGTGCCTGCGCATTCCCACGGGCGGCGGCAAAACGCTGCTGGCAGCGCATGCAGTGCCGCTGCTGGCGCGGGAGTGGCGTGCAACGGATGCGCCTGTGGCGCTGTGGCTAGTGCCTAGCGACACGATTCGCAGCCAAACGCTCAAAGCCCTGCAAACGCTGGGGCATCCGTACCGCGAGGCGCTGGAGGCTGCGTATGGCACAGGCCTCCAGGTATGTGCGCTGGAAGAGGTGGCGCAGATTGCGCCGATTGACTGGGGGCGCAAAGCGGTGGTGGTGGTGGCCACGATTCAGAGCTTTCGGATTGAAGATGCCGATAAGCGCAACGTGTACAGCTTTTCGGAGAACTTTGAGCGGCACTTTAAGGGCGCGATTGAGCGCGACCTGCAGCGCCTGCATGGCTTGCCCGATGCCGTGGTGACCGAGGAAGAAGCTGCCAAAGACGGCAAAGGTGTATTGAAAGGCTTTGTGGGCCAGCCGCGCTGGAGCTTGGCCAACTGGCTGGCGCTGCACGAGCCGATGCTGATTGTGGACGAGGCGCACAACACCAAGACGGACAAAAGCTTTACCGCACTCAAACGGCTCAACCCCAGCTTGATACTGGAGCTGACGGCTACGCCCGTAGCCAGCCAGACGAATGTGCTGTACCACGTAAGCGCGCAAGAGCTGGCGGCGGAGAGCATGATCAAGCTGCCGATTGCATTGGCCGAGCACCCGCAGGGCTGGCAGCAGGCGGTGTTTGCAGCGGTGCAAAACCAGCGGGCGCTGCATGCAGAAGCTTTAAAGGACGAAGCGGCAGGCAACGGCTATGTGCGGCCTATGGTGCTGTTTCAGGCGCAGAACGTTAACGACGAGGTGCCGCCGGAGGTGCTGCGCAAGTATTTGCAAGACGAGCTGCATATTGAGCCGGCATGCATTGTGGTGGCGACGGGGGATACGCGCGAGCTGGACGGGCTGGATTTGCAGTCGCGCGCTTGCCCGGTGCTTTTTGTCATCACCGTGCAGGCGCTGCGTGAGGGCTGGGACTGCCCGTTTGCGTATATTTTGTGTTCTCTGCAACGCTTATCTAGCGCCACGGCCGTGGAGCAGCTACTAGGCCGCGTGCTGCGCATGCCGTACGCCACGCCGCGAGGTCGCCCCGCGCTGAACCGGGCCTATGCGCATGTGTGCGAGGCAGAGTTTTCTAGCGCTGCGCATGCGCTGGCAGACCGTTTGATTAACCACATGGGCTTTGAGGCACTGGATGTAGCGTCGATGCTGGTGCAACAGTCTAGCTTGCCTTTATTTGAGGAAAATCAGCCTGTAGCCCAGCAGAATGTTGCGCAAGTAGCTACTAATTTTGAAGCGGTTTTGGCCACCACAGAGATAACCAGCATGCCCGGTGTGCAGTTGCAAACCATTGCGGGCACACCGCAGGTGGTGGTGACGGGGCACATTAACAGCGAACTGGAAATTTTGCTCCTAGGCGGTGTGCGCGGCGCTAAAAGGCAAAGCCAAGTGAAAGAAAAAGTAGCGCAGCACAACGCGCTGGTGGCCGCCGTGACCTCCCCCGCTGCGCGCGGGGCCAAGTTTGCACCCGTGCCCATGCTGGGCTACCGCTCCACGCCGCAAGGCCAGCTTTGGCCGCTGGAGCGCGAGGCAGTGCTGGAGATGGTGGAGCTGGATTTACTGTCGCCCGAGGCGCTGCATTTGCCAGGTTTTGAGGTGGTGGAGCAGTCCAATACGTTTGAGATCTACATGAAGGATGCGCAAGTCAAGCTGCGCGCAGCAGATGCCAACCAGATAGCGTTTGACTACGGCTCCAGCACCATTACTTCGGATGATTTGGTGCGCTGGCTGGACCAGTCTCTTTATCAAAAACTGTCTGAATTTACCCAAGGCCAACGTCGGGCGTGGTTTGCCGCCGTGGTGGGCAAGCTGCTCAATGAAAAGGGTTTGCCGCTGGTAACTTTAGCCAAAGCGCGCTTTAAGCTGGCGCAAGACTTAGAGCACAAGGCTGCGCAGTTGCGGGATAAGGCGGCCAAAGTACAGTTTAAGCAACTGGTACTGGAGCAAGCATGGTTGATTGAGCCCGACTGGTCTAGGCCACATTTGTTCGAGCAAGGCCGCTACCCCGCACCTGTGGGCTCACGTTATACGGGGCGCTACGAGTTTGCACGCCACTTCTTCCCGGTATTGGCAGACCTGAAGGACGGTGGGCAAGAGTTTTTGTGTGCCCAGCTGATAGACGGCCACCCTAAAGTCAAACACTGGGTGCGTAATTTAGACACCGCGCCGTGTGGGTTTGCGCTGCCAACGTCCAAGGGGCGTTTCTTCCCAGATTTTGTGGCTGAACTGCTTGACGGGCGGATTGCTGTAGTGGAGTTTAAGGGCGCACACCTTAGCAGCGAACCTTATGAGATTGAGAAAAAACAAGTGGGGCTACTTTGGGCAGGTGCCAGCCAAGGTAAGGCACTGTTTGATTGGGCGCTGATGGCGCGGGATGGTTTGAGCCTGTCGCAGCAATTGGACAAACTTTTTGCATGAGTATGCAAACCCACTTTTTAGGCCGCGTCGAGTACCTGCCCACCTATGCTGCGATGCAAGAGTTTACGGCTGCGCGCTCACATCAAAATATAGACGAAAACACCCTTAGACCCAAGGAAATGCTGCACAACCAGCTATGGATTTGTGAGCATTTACCAGTTTTTACCCAAGGCCTGGCGGGTAAGCCTGAGCATCTTTTACTGCCAGGCGACATTCCTGTTGTGCAAACCAACCGGGGTGGGCAGGTTACTTACCATGGGCCGGGGCAGGTGGTGGCCTACCCGCTGGTCAACCTCAAAGCTGCGGGCTACTACGTTAAAGAATACGTCTTCAAAATTGAAGAGGCGGTCATCAAAACCTTGGCCACATTCAATATTACGGGCCACCGCGTGCGCGGCGCACCAGGTATTTATGTGCGCACCGACGCGCCTGGCAGCCACGCGCGCTTGCTGGGGGCCGACGGATTGGCCATAACAGAAGCGGCGCTAGCGTTGGAGTCACCCCAAGAAAATTCGCATGGCGATAAAGTGGATCTGACCCCAATTAACCAGGCCCCAATTAAACCAAACAACTTCGGCAAAATTGCGGCGCTGGGTATCAAGGTGAGTCGCCACTTTACTTACCACGGCGTGGCCTTGAATGTAGCAATGGACTTGGAGCCATTTAGCCGGATTAACCCCTGCGGCTACACCGGGCTGCGCACGGTGGACATGGCATCGCTGGGCGTGGCGGCCAGCTGGGACGAGGTGGCACAGGTGTTTGCACGCAAACTTGGCGATTACCTTACGCCCTGAGCCCTGCTTGGCATCAGGGAAGCCGATTTCTGTGCGATAGGCGACAATAGATGCCATGAGCACCACCGAAGTCGTTCGCGACGCCCAATCGCAAGAAACCTACAACCCGCTGGCCAAGCAAAAAGCTGCCGCCAAGCTTAGCCGCATCCCCGTCAAAGTAGAGCGCGGCGAGGTGCTGAAAAAGCCTGAATGGATCCGCGTAAAAGCGGGTTCACCGTCGACGCGCTTCTACGAGATCAAGCAAATCTTGCGCGAGAGCAACTTGCACACGGTATGCGAGGAAGCCTCATGCCCCAACATTGGCGAGTGCTTTGGTAAAGGCACCGCCACTTTCATGATCATGGGCGACAAATGCACCCGCCGTTGCCCGTTTTGCGACGTAGGCCATGGCCGCCCTGACCCGCTGGACGCGCTTGAGCCTGAAAACATGGCCAAAACCATTGCCAAGCTCAAGCTGAAATACGTGGTCATCACCTCGGTTGACCGAGACGACCTGCGTGACGGCGGTGCCAGCCATTTTGTAGAGTGCATTCGCAAAACCCGCGAGCTGTCCCCTGGCACCACCATCGAGGTGCTGGTGCCCGACTTTAGAGGCCGCGACGACCGCGCGCTAGACATTTTAAAAGCCGCACCGCCCGATGTGATGAACCACAACCTAGAGACGATTCCGCGCCTGTACAAAGAAGCCCGCCCCGGCAGCGACTACGCTTTTTCGCTCAACCTGTTAAAGAAGTTCAAAGCCCTGCACCCCAACGTGCCCACCAAAAGCGGCATCATGGTGGGCCTGGGCGAGACCGACGACGAGATTTTGCAAACCATGCGCGACATGCGTGCACACAACATCGACATGCTGACTATCGGCCAGTACCTTGCGCCGTCCATGTCGCATTTGCCAGTACGCCGCTATGTGCACCCCGACACCTTCAAAATGCTGGAAGCCGAGGCCTATAAGATGGGCTTTAGCCACGCCGCTGTGGGCGCAATGGTGCGCTCAAGCTACCATGCAGACGTGCAGGCACAAGGCGTGCTCAACCCCGCGCAGCCTGCCCCATCTACGTTGGCGGTAAGCTAACACAGCCACAGGGCGCACCTGCCTATGTAATGCAGGGCCAAGACCCCACAGCAGCTTTCGCGCAACCGCATGACCTCGCAGATTTTCGTCATCAACCCTGCTTCGCTGCAAAAAGCAGTGAACGCCGCGACCTACGAACGCGGCCGCGAAGTGTACCTGCAACAGCGTGTTTTAAGCTACAGCCTTGAACCTGAAAGCAGCACGGCATGGCATATTTCAGGCCAGGTGCAAGGCAGTGGCCGCGATGTCTACAGCACGTCAGTGGACATAGAAATTACCAGCGATGGTGCTATCGCGTCGTACAGCGCCAACTGCAGCTGCCCCGTGGAGCGCAATTGCAAACACAGCGTGGCCGTGGCGCTCAAAGCCGCCTACAAGTCGGGGGCCGTGCGCGGCGTGGTCAGTAGCCCAGCGCCCGCACCCCACAGCCCAGCCCCAAACGCTGCGCCTGGGGCCACGGCCTTAAGCCCGGAGCAGGCGCAAGCGCAGCGCTTGAAGGCCCCCACCCGCACGGCCCTGGACCGCACGGCCCCCACCCGCACGTCCGTAGACCGCGCAGCACTGGACAGCAGCATCGACGAGCGTGGCGCGACCAAGGAACTGAGCGATTGGCTAGATTTATTTGGCGACCCTGGCACCAGCACAGCTGCAGCACCCGCTACCAGCGCCAGTGGCTACGGCGCGCCTGACCAAGTAGTCTACATGCTGGGCTTTAAGACGCTGTCGGGCCACCGCGTGCTAGAGCTGTGCTTTGGCACTGCGCGCGTGCTGCGCACGGGCAAGTGGAGCAAGGTCAAACTGGACCACTACTTTGACGGAGGTCGCTCGCCCGCGTCCGACAAAGAGGTGGTGCGCTTGATCACCAGCATGAGCAAGAACAGCTATGGCTACAGCTACCAAAGCCACAGCGCCACGCTAGAAGGTGCTACAGGCCTGCTTGCGCTGGAGTTGGCCGCCAAGAGTGGCCGGCTGTTCACCCAGCTAGGCGACCGGGTGCTGGACCAACCAATTGCCTGGGGCCCAGACCACAGCCTGGCCTGGACATGGCAAGAAGAGCGCGGGCGCAACGCACATAAAAACGATGCCATGCTGTGGCGCATGGTGCCTAGCAAGCCCGCGTCCATGCAGTTGTTTACCAACCAGCCCGCGTTCTACCTGGACACCGCCAGCGGCCTGTGCGGCCACGCTGTCACGCCGGGCATGGGCGATGCGCAAACCAGTGCCCTGCTTAAATCCCCCGCTGTAACGCAAGCGGCGCTAACGCAATTTGAGGGAGCCCTGGTCAACCGGTTTGGCGGTTTGGCTTTGCCACCCAACATGACCGCACCGCGCGTGATCACCGGCATCACCCCGGTGCTGCGCCTGCACATAGAGCACGTGCAGGCCGACCAACGCGCCGAGCTGGGCCCGCTGCTGGCACGCCTGCGCTTTGACTACGCAGGCGTGTCCCACTACACCCATGGCGTGCAAAACCCTGTGATGGTTGAAACCCATGCCTGGGCCGAACAAACCCCTGGCGCAGGCCTGCAGCAGCGCACCACCCGCGTGCTGGTTCAGCGCGACATGGCCGCTGAGCACACCGCGCAAATCACCTTGCGGCTGTGGAACCTGGCTGGCGATGCGCAGGGCGTATTTACCAGCGGCACGGGCACTGTTGCGCAAAGCCAATGGCTGCAGTGGGTGGACGATGGTTTTGCAGGCTTTAAAGACGCGGGGTTTGAAGTTACCCAAGACCAAGCGCTGGCCAGCTGGATCACCCATGTAGACGGCATCCACATCAACCTGGACGATGCCAGCGCGCCACACAGCAGCCAAGCGCAGCACAAACCAGACAGCGACAGCGCGCAAGCGGCTTGGTTTGACCTGTCCCTGGGCATCGACATCAATGGCCAGAGGCACAATATTTTGCCCATGCTGCCCCAGCTGCTGGCACAGTTGCAAGCCGTGTCTTATACGCAGCCGTTGGCAGAAGGTGCAGCAGACAACGCGCCTGCCAACACAGCCGTGCAGTTGCAGATGCCGCCTTTTGTCTACCTAGAGCAGACGGGCGGCAGCTACCTGCGCCTGCCCACTGAGCCGCTGCGCCCCTGGCTAGAGGCCTTGATCGAGCTGGTGGGCGAGCGCGGCATTGCGGACCATGCCGACAGAGTGCGGCTGTCCCGGCTGGAGGCGCTGCGCGTGGGCGCATCTCTAGGCGCGGGCGCGCAGTGGCAAGGGGCCGACAGCCTGCGCCTGATGGTGCAGCAGCTCCGTGGTGCCGTGGCTTTGCCCGAGGTAGCGTTACCAACCGGTGTGCATGCTACGCTGCGCCCCTACCAACAGCAGGGCCTGAACTGGCTGCAGTTTTTGCGCACCCACCAGCTGGCCGGTATTTTGGCCGACGACATGGGGCTGGGCAAAACCGTGCAAACCTTGGTGCATATTGCCGTAGAGAAAGCCGCTGGCAGGCTCGACCGCCCGGTGCTGATCGTCGCACCCGTCAGCGTGATGGGCAACTGGCAGCGGGAGATTGCGCGGTTTACACCCGGCCTGTCCAGCATGGTCTGGCACGGCGCGGACCGCCATGGTGAGGCTGACCGCATAGCCCAGCAAGACATTGTCATCATGCCGTATTCGCTGCTGGCACGCGACCAGGCACGCTGGGCCGAGCAGCCTTGGCACCTGGTGGTGCTAGACGAAGCGCAAAATATTAAGAATGCGCAAACCAACGCCGCCCAGGCAGCCACTGCGCTGAACACCCGCCACCGCCTGTGCCTGTCGGGCACGCCCATGGAAAACCACTTGGGCGAGTTGTGGAGTTTGTTCCACTTTTTAATGCCCGGTTTTTTAGGCAACCAGTCGCGTTTTAAAGAACTGTTTCGCACCCCGATTGAAAAGCACGGCAACACCGAGCGCCTGGGCCACTTGCGCACACGGGTGACGCCTTTTATGCTGCGCCGTGCCAAGCGCGATGTGGCCACCGAGCTGCCAGACAAGCAGGTCAGCATCACCAGCGTCGAGCTGGGCGACAAACAAGCCAACCTGTACGAGACGATTCGCCTCACCACCGAAAAAGCGGTGCAAGATGCGCTGGCCAACAAGGGCTTGGCCCGTTCGCAAATTCAAGTGCTGGATGCCTTGCTGAAACTGCGCCAAGTCTGCTGCGACCCGCGTTTGCTGCCGCTGGCATCGGCCAAAAAAATAAAGCAGTCGGCCAAGCTGGAACTGCTGATGGAGCTGCTGCCCCAGCTGCTGACGCAAGGCCGCAAAGTGCTGTTGTTCTCGCAGTTCACCAGCATGCTGGAGCTGATTGAAGAGGAGCTAAAAAAGCACGCCATGGCCTGGGTCAAACTCACAGGCCAAAGCCAAAAACGCGACCAACTTATTGCGCGCTTTACCAGCGGCGAAGTGCCGCTGTTTCTCATTAGCCTGAAAGCGGGCGGCGTGGGCCTGAACCTGACCCAGGCCGACACTGTCATTCACTATGACCCGTGGTGGAACCCAGCGGTAGAAAACCAAGCCACCGACCGCGCTCACCGCATAGGCCAAACCAGCCAAGTGATGGTCTACAAGCTGGTGGCACAAGGCACCATTGAAGAGCGCATGCTGCAACTGCAAGAGCGCAAAGCCCAGTTGGCCGAAAGCATGTACAGCGCCTCGGTAGCGCGCAAGCAACCCCTGTTTACCGAGAGCGATTTGGCCGAGCTGCTTAAACCGCTAAGTGCCAGCACACTGGGCTAAGTATCTGTTAACGTATCTATTGGTTTTTGACAAAATTCCTTTAAAAACAGCCGCTTACGCTAAAGTATTTATTAATGCATCTGCTTAAAACCCCCTGCCAAGCAGGTTGTGCATGACCGGCCCCCACACTGCCATGCGCAAGGTGTGGTTGCTGGCGGCCACCACCACGCTGACAGTTACCTCGTTTGCCATGCTGGGTCCGGTGCTGGCCGTGCTGTTGCACCAGCGCGGGCTGGGTACAGCGGCGATTGGTGCGTTTGCGATGATTGGGTTTAGCTGTGTGGCGGTGCTGATTCCTATCATGCCCCGGCTGTTTATGCGCTGGGGTTTGGGCCGCTGCTTTACCATTGGCGCCGTGCTGGAGGCGGTAAGCACCGTGGGCTATGTATTTACAGACCATTTTGCGGTGTGGTGCGCATGTGCCGCCTTGGGCGGAGCGGGCGGGGCTGCCGTTTGGAACGCAACCGAGTCGCTGCTGGCGCAGCACGCACCGCCGGCCCAGCGCGGGCGGGTGATGGGCTTGTACCAAACGGCCTTGGGCGCAGCACTGGCGGCCGGGCCGCTGCTTCCCGCACTGCTGGCTTGGCAGGCACCCACCACGCTGTGGGCCGGTGCGGCCATACAGTTTGCCGCGCTGGGTGTGATTTTGCTGACCGGTGTGGCCAGGCAGCTGGCACCGCACCCTTCTGCTTCTGCTTCTGCTTCTGCTTCTGCCACAGCGAATTCGGCTGTAGCAGGCGCAGGCCATGTCAGCGCGCCCAATGCGTCCGGTGGCACGTGGGCGGCAGTGCGCAGCGCGCCCGCCTTGGTGGCTATTGCGTTTGTCGGCGGCGTGTTTGAGGTGGGTCTTAACAGCATCAGCGCGGCCAACGGCGCTGGCATGGGCCTGTCGCTGGCGCAGGCCTCTGGCATTGTGGGCATGCTGGGGCTGGGCAGCTTTTTGTTCCAATACCCTGCAGGCATGGCAGCTGACAGGTACCCGGCCAGCAAGGTATTTGCAGCGGCTGGGGCGGTGCTGTTAGTGTCCACCGCAGCCTTCACGCTAGGCGGTCAATACCTACCGGTGCTATGGGCTACGGCTTTGCTGTGGGGCGGCGTGGGCGGCGCGCTGTACACCCTGTGCATGGTGCGTGTGGGCCACGACTTTGCCACAAGCGCTACAGCTACGGGCGCTGGCGTTACAGGCACCGCAGCCGCAGGCACAGCGGCCATGATCAGCGGCTACACGCTGGGCGGGGCTGTGGGGCCTGTGGTCAGCGGTGCCGCGCTGCAATACGGCGGGCCGCTGGGGCTGGCCAGCTGGCTTGGAGCGCTGGCAGTAGGCGTAATACTGCTTGGCCAGCGGGTGCGCTAAGGCGCGCCCATACAGCACAGGCCACTGCCAACACCTGCAGTGCAGCGCTGGGCAAGCCTGCAATGCAGGGAGGTGGCCAATGGTTTACATTCACAGACTGCATCCTTTGTTTTACACCCCCCAGCACCATGTACCACGCCGCCCCCACCCGTTACGACAGCATGCTGTACCGCAAATGCGGCCACAGTGGTCTTAAACTGCCCGCCATTTCGCTAGGCCTGTGGCACAACTTTGGCGACAGCACGCCGTTTGCGCTGCAGCGCGAGATGCTGCGCACGGCCTTTGACCTGGGGGTTACCCACTTTGACCTGGCCAACAACTACGGCCCGCCCTACGGCAGCGCCGAGACTAACTTTGGCGAACACATGCGCCGCGACTTTAGGCCCTACCGCGACGAGCTGATTATCTCTAGCAAAGCGGGCTACGACATGTGGCCCGGCCCGTATGGCCAAGGCGGCGGCTCGCGCAAATACGTACTGGCCAGCCTAGACCAAAGCCTCAAGCGCATGGGCCTGGAGTATGTGGACATTTTTTACTCGCACCGCTTTGACCCCGACACTCCGCTGGAAGAAACCTGTGGCGCGCTGGCCACCGCCGTGCAGCAAGGCAAAGCGCTGTACGTAGGCATTAGCAGCTATAGCGCAGGCAAAACGCGCGAAGCCGCCGCCTTGCTGCGCAGCATGGGTGTGCCGCTGCGCATCCACCAGCCGTCTTACAGCTTGCTTAACCGCTGGGTTGAAGAAGACTTGCTGAACGCTCTGCAAGAGACCGGCGCAGGCTGCATCGCCTTTAGCGCGCTAGCCCAAGGCTTGCTCAGCACCAAATACCTCGGCGGCGTTCCGCAAGACGCACGCATTAACCGCCCCGGCGGTGGCTCATTCAAAAACGAACACCTGAGCGAATCCAACCTGGCGCATGTGCGCGGGCTTAACGACATCGCCCAGCAGCGCGGCCAAAGCCTGCCGCAAATGGCCGTGGCCTGGGTGCTGCGCCACCCCAGCGTAACTTCTGCTTTGATCGGCACCAGCAACGCCGCGCAAGTCACCGAGCTGGTGGGCGCGCTGGCCAAGCTGACGTTCACCACCGACGAGCTGGCGGCCATCGACAAACTGGCCGTAGACGGTGGCATCAATTTGTGGCACCGCCCTTCAACAGACCAGGCCTTGGCTTAATCAGCGCATTTTGCATCGGCCTGTGCCCAAGAGAGCGCAAGTACAGCTAGTCCTAAAACTATAGCTGCTTGTGCAGCATTTCCTTGGGCCATAAGGCCAAAGCATATAAATTTAGTCAGTTTAATGCAGTCTATTTGAAGCAAACGGCTTCACTTTACTTCATCCACCACCACCATCGCTGCGCCGTACGCATCAGAGCACAGGGCGTTGTTGCGGCGGGCGCTGGCGCTGGTGCATGCTTGGGTGGTGACGGTGGGGCTGGTGGACATGAGGGCGCCTAGCGCTGCGCGGCCTGCGCTGTCGTTCAGGGAGGTGACAAAGGGGCCAGTTTTGCTGGCGGCCAGGGCGGTGAGGTCGCGCGGGCTGTCGGCTACAAAAACCAGCAGATTGTCGCGGCCTGCAGGGCCACCGGCTTTGACGCGCCAGTTGGGGCGTGGCAGGCCCAGCTGCTGGCCTGCGGCAATTTTGTTGTTTTGGTCCAGATCGTTGGGGAACAACAGGTACAGCGACTGGTTGTCCGACCCGGCCATGGCAACATAGACGTAGCCTGCGCGGTCAGACTGCACCACAAACTCTAGGCTGTCTTGGCCAATTTTAAGTTTGTCTTTGGACAGCGTAACTTGCACCCGGCGTTTGGCATCGCGCTGGTCGAACATTTGACGCAAGGCTTGCTCCCCGCTGAGGGGGGCGGGGGTGGTGACAGGAGAGGCTGCGACCGTGGGTGCGGGGGCAGCGGGGGCAGTGATGGTCGCCGCTACTGGAGGTGCCGCAGGTGCTGCCGCTGGCAAGGCCACGGGCGCTGCCGATGCTACGGTGGCCAGCGGCGCGGTTTGGCTGAACCATGCCGGTACAAAACCGGTGTTGCCTGAAAGCTGTATGTTGTGGGCTTTGTAGTTGGCATCGTTTTTCATGCGCTGGTCAATTTTGGTTTGCGCGCATTGGCGAATTTCGTCCATGCTGATGGCACCCGAGCCGTCCAGGTCTTTGGCCTCGCGCAGCATGCAGTCGCGCATGTACTGGGTGGCCAGGCCGCCTTTGTTGCTGTCGTCAAAGCTGATTTCGTCGTTTTTAGACGCGCTGATGTGAATGACATCTTGCGGCAGCGCGCCGGCTTGCACTTGCTCTACCAGCAGGTTGCGGGTTTTCACGTTCACTGGGCGACCACACTCCTCGCTGATAGACGCAAACTTGGGCCGCAGCGTGCCTTCGTCGGCGGGGTTGGTAAAGCCGCGTGTGCGCACCACCGATGCGGCGTTGACAATGCCGCCAGAGTGGCATGCGTCGTACATCACAAACAGTTTGTCGGTTTTTTGGGTGATGGGGGCCAGCAAAGTGCTCATCTCGCGGTTGGTTAGCGTGCCGCTGGTGCCGCCGTCGTAGGCCAGCAGGGCCTCGATGCAGCCGCCCGCTGCGGGGTCGTTGTAGCGGGTGCCGTGGCCGCTAAAGTGCACAAACACGCGGTCGCCGTCTTGCACGCGGGCATTCATGTCGGCCAAGGCTTGGCGAATGTTGGCCCCGGTGGCCTGGCTGTCTTGCAGGTAGGTGATGTTGCTGGCGGGTACCTGCATGGCACCGGCCATTTGGGTGGCCGATTCGCGGTCGATGCGGGCACCAGGCAAGGGCGGTGTGCCTTTGTCGGCATATTCACTGATGCCGATGATGAGGGCGTGGCGGTTGCTGCGCGCAGGCAAGCTGCGCACGCCCAGCGTGAGGGCGGCGTTGACGGTGCTGCCGGTGGCCAAGCGGCCTGTGTTGGTGGCCGACACGGCTGAGCCGCCTGACTGCAAATTCAGCGCCGAAGCGCGTACCCAGCCTGCTTGGTTGGCCCCACTGCTGGCCAGCTCTACATAAGCCCAACCGCCTTCTAGGCTGAGCAGGCGCAGCGTTGCCCCGGCGGCTACCGTGCCCACCACGGCGGCACTGGGCAGCTTGTCGGCTTTAAGTTCGATGGCGCGGGCAGCAGTAGTGGTGGTAGTGGTGGTTTGGGCGTTCACGGCCAGCGTTAGCAGCAGGGCGGCGCACAGCGCAGCGATTTTTAAACGGTGTTGCAGCGGGCGGTGGGCTGGACTGTGGCTGGCGGTGAGAAACATGGCGGCTCCTTGAAAATAAATAAAAATGTTAACGCGCTGCGGTTTGGCTAGGCTGGCCAGGGCGGTAATCAACGCGGTGGTCGGTGCTGTGGTCGGTTGGCTGGGCGCAGACCTCGCGGGCACCCTGAGCCCAGTCGGCGCGGCTGGTGGTCTGGCTGACGGGCAGGGGCACAGAGCACGAGGTTACCCGCAGGCCGATGTGGGCACCGCGCTTGCCGCGCCTGCTGCCGTCTAGCAGCACGGTGCGCAGGCTGGCCAGCTGGGCTAACGGGCCTGCCAAGGCCACGGTGCTGTACAGCTCGGGCCAGCGCAGGCGGGCAGGCCAGGTGCAACCGGCATCGCCGCCCAGTACGCGGCACTGGGGGGCATGGCGCTGCAAGGTGTCAATCAATGCGTCCAGGCCGGGGCCGGTGGCGGGGTGCAACAAGCGCACGGCCATCAAACCATGGGGTTGGACTAAGGCAGCGTGCTCGGCCAGGGCGGTGTGGGCAGCGCTGCCAGCGGGGTCAGCAGGGCCAACGGCAGTGGCTTCTGCATCTGCATCTGCATTGCCTGCTGCATGCATGTCGCCACACCAGTAGTCGCGCCGCCAGCCATTCCACACGCGCAGCAGCCCTATGTACAGCAGCGCTACGCCCGCAGCCAAGTGCAGGTCTACGAACATGCCGCCAACATTTAGCGACACATAGCCCACAGCCAGCAGCGCACCGGGCAGCAGCAAAAGCGCTGCGTCCAGCGTGCCAATGCCGTGGCGCTGTACCCAAGCTGCCAGCCCCAGGCACAGGCCTATGGCCAAGCCCGCTTGCAGCCAGCGCGGCAGCTCAAGCAGGCTGCGTTGGTTAACCTGGTTGTCCATGGCGGTGGCCAGTATGTCGATGCCGGTGTGCTTGGTGCCCAGCGGGGTGGGGTGGATGTCGTGCAGGCTGGACGCTGTGGCCCCAATCAGCACAATTTTGCCGGCAAAGCTGGGTACCGGCTGGAGTGGCGCGCCGCCCTCGGCAGCAGCAAACACGTCGGCCAGCGGCACGCGTGGGTAGCTGTTGGCCTGGGCCCGCCACACAATCAATGTGTCTGTGTTTTTACAGTCAAATAGGCCTATCGCCCAAGTAAATGCTACACAGTTAGCTATTAAATTAGAAGCGTTTGACGGGTGCGGTGCGGGCTGCGCAGCGGGTGCAGTGTGCGCCCCGGAGGCAGCGGGTGCACTGGGGCTGGCCACTTTGGCGGCGCTGGCAGCCACCGTGTGGGCCACGCTCACCGCCAGCGACTGCAGCGCGGTGTTGTCGCTCAAACTTTCGACCACGCGGTAGCGGCGCAGCATGCCGTCGCGGTCGGGGTAGCCGTTGTTGTAGCCCAGCTTGGCGGCAGCCACTGCAGGTAACACTGGGGCTATTAAAGCCACAGTAGCGGTGCTGTCGGCCAGGGCCAGTGCACTGGGTGCGGCGCTGCCCGCTCCTGCCCCTGCCGCTGCCCCTGCTTGCGGCGCAGAGCCCAGCCACAGGTTGGGCAATACAGCGCGGGTGACCTTGCTTTGTGCGTCGTATTCCTTGGGCAAGCGCACTACGGCAAAGTGGCTGCGCAGGCTGCGGCGGGCGGCTTCGTCAAAGGCTTTGTCACCCCCGGGCGAGAGCCGGTCGGCATCGCTGAACAGCACGTCCCAGGCAATGGCCTGCGGGTTTTGTTTTTCAATATAGTCCAGCACCGTGGCCAGTGTGTCGCGCGGCCACGGCCAGCGGCCAAACTCGGGGGCCATGCGGGCCAGGGTGGCCTCGTCAATGTCCACAATCACCAGCCGTGGGTCGGGCGCAGCAGCCACCACGCGGGCACGCACCATCGCGTCGTAGGTGGTGTTGGCCAAGCCGCTAGAGACCTTGAGCACCAGCGCATCGAGCAGCGCCCACACGCAAAACGCCAGCGCCAAACCCCAAGTCACGCGGGCTGCAGGCAGGCTGCCAATAGTGGCGGTGAAGCGCTGCCAAAGCTGCATGGTGCTTTATTAGCGCAGGGCCAGGCTGTCGGCGCTGCTCAGCGAGAAGCTGGTCAGCTCGTTGCGGGTGTAGCGGTCAATCTTGCCGCTGCGGTCGCGCCGCTCGTATTCATGCGCTACAAAGTTGCGCAGCGCGGGCACATACCAATGCACGTCGCGGTATTTGAGTGTGTAGCTACTGCCGCCGTTGGTATTTTTGCCGCTGACAAAGCCGGTGTGCTCAATTTTCCAGGCCTCAAACTCGCCAGCGGGCACCTTGATTTTCTCTAGGCCCACTACCTGCACATCGCCCTCACGAACCTCTGTGCCGCTGCCATCCGTGTTTTTCCAGTCAAGGGTGTATTTTTCTTTTTCGCTGTAGCCTGCCTTGAGCGTGGCCGGGAACAGGCGGTAGCCAGACCACTGCAAAGTGTCGCCATTTTTGTCGCGGGTGGACAGTAAAACACCGTCGGCCGTCCAGCGCACACTGCCGTTGTTGAGCGTCATATTGCCCTGTGCGTCCATGCTGGTGATGTGGCGGTCCCAGTTGTGGGTGACTTCTTGTTTGAACCGGTCAATACTTTGGTAACGCCAGCGGTCGCCCACCGTGTAGCCAAACGAGTTACTGGCCTGCACTGGTCGCGCCATGGCTGCCGGGGCGGATGCAACAATGGGTGCGGCTAAAGGCGCGGCAACCGTTGTATTGGCCACCACTACCGCTCCAGGTGTTTTCGCCAACTGCATTTGTACCAACTGCTCGCGTGCCAAAGCGCTGTAGCGCCCGCTGGGAAAGCGGTTTAAATACGCCTGCAGTTCGATCGGCACTTGCGAGTTTTTTACTGCGTCCCACAGGGCGTTTTCTACCGCTACGCTAGAGTCCACGGCCGCTGCGGTCGCCGCACTGGCCCCACCGCGAAAGTAAAAGTCGCCCTCCATCGAGGTGGCTTCCCAGGGCACTTGTTTGCCTTGGCTGTCGCGGCGCACGTTGGCGCGCACTTGCTTGAACACGTCCTCCACCTTGCTGCCGCTTTGGCGCATGGCGGTGAGCAGGTGCTGGGTGTACAGGCCATTGGCACCCGCGCCGTCGCTGGCCACTGCGCCGGGCGAGGTGGCAAAGGCCACCAGGGTACCCACGGGTGCGTCCATTTGCGCCAAACCGGCTTGGCCGCTGCGCGCGCTGCGGGTAAACGGGTTGTTGCGGCAGGCATCCAAAATCATGATGTTGGCGGCATTGCCTGCGGCCTCCATTTTGTCCAGCACGGCCTGCGCGTCCACCGCGCTGTAGGCCACCTCGTCTTCGCGCTCCACATTGGCACCCACCGGCACCAGGTAGTTGCGGCCTTTGATCTGCATGCCGTGGCCTGCATAGTAAAACAGGCCCACCGCACCTGCGTTGTTGGGGGCGCCCGCTTTATTGGAAGCGCCACCACGCAACTTGTCGCCAAACTCGCGCAGGGCCGACAGCATGCCGCGCTGGTCGGTGTTCTCACGCAAGATCACGGTAAAACCCGACTCTTGCAGCGCAGCCGCTACGGCGCGGGCATCGTTGACGGGGTTAAGCAGGGGCGCGTCTTTGTAAGCGGCGTTGCCAATCACCAAGGCCACGCGGGCCGTGGCTTGGCCTGAAATGGGCTTAGCCGTGTTGGGAGCCGCTGCTTGCACCACCAGGTTGCGGTCAGGTTGGGCCGCAGTTTTAGCCGGGCCAGCTGCTGGGTTAGCGGATTGGGCCACGGCATGGGGCAGCGCACAAACACCCAACGCACCGATTGCCAGTACTATTAATTTTATAGCTGCTTGTGCAGCATTTCCTTGGGCCAAAGGGTGATTTAGCATGAAAATAGAGTGCATTGGACTAATCGAGGTTAACGATGCGCACGCGGCGGTTCTCTGCGGCTGTGGGGTCGGTGCTGTTGGCCAGTTCGCTGGCCCCTTTGCCAGCGGTTTGCAGGCGCTGCACGGCAATGCCTTGGGCCACCAAGGTATCGCGCACTGCGTCGGCCCGCTGCTGGGACAGGCGCTGGTTGTAGTCGGCCCGGCCTGTGCCGTCGGTATGGCCTTCTACCGCAAACTGCGACTTTACCAGCGCCTGCGACTGCAAGGCTTGGGCTAAGTTGGCCAGCGCCTGCTGGCTCTCGGGCTTGACGCGGGCCGAGTTAAAGTCAAACTGAATCAAGAGCGACAGCGATGGCTTGGGCGCAGGGGCAGCGGTTACCGAAGTGCCTGTGTTGGCAGGGCCGGCGGCCTCTACCGTCAGGTTGCGCATGCTGCGCGACAAAGGAACCGGCGGTTTTTTAAGCTGCTCGACCATTTGCTCCGCCGACGGCGTTACCGCGGTTTGCGCCCCTGCCGCAGGTGCCCATAGCGCAGGCCCCCAAGCCGCACTGGCCAAAGCCGCCGCCACCAGGCGGCGCGCCCACATCATTGTTTGCATACAAAGTTCCCAAAGAAATAGTACCTGCGTGGGGGTGCCTTAACCGCCCCTTCGGCGCAAGCGGCGCGCGCAGCCCACACCGCCCACGCTGTGTGTATTTTGTATGCAATTGTCACTGAATTTAGGCTGTTTTTCCATCCCATGAATGTGGGATGCCGCAAACCGCTTTTGCAGGCAGGCATATGACAAGCCTGGCCTAGCCCACCATGCCGTTCCAGCCCAGCAACCCGGCTACCCAGTTCATAAAGCTGCCCGCTACCGCACAGGCCACCGACGCAGCCAGCATGGCGCGCAAACCCAAACGGTGGGTGCCCATGCCCGAGTGGGCCTGCTGCGTGCCTGGCCAAGCGTACAGCACAGCAGCGGTAACGCACACGCCCCCCAGCAGCCAGGCAGAAAACGCTGCGCGCAGCCACACCAGCGGCGGCACACGGGCAAAAACTATGTCGATGGTGGTGCGCAGGTCGCCCACGGCCAGCACCAGCGCCGCCAGCAAGCCAAAGCCCAAGGTAAACAGCACCAGCAAGCACGCACTGGCCGCCGCCACGGTGGCATGCGCCATGATCAGCGGCACAGCGGCGTGTGCCGCCTGGGCGGAGTGGCGGGCAATGTCTTGCATGTCAAAGTCGCCTTGCAACTCGGCCTCGGTCAGGCGAATAGCGATGTCGGGCGCGTTTTGCATGGCCATGGCTTGGGCACAGATCATGGGCGCAATTTGCACCACCCACAGTGGCCACAGCGAGGTCAAAATCAGCGACGACTGCTCTTGCAGCGTAGACGGCAGCACCACAAAAATGGCCACCCCGGCCACCAAGCCCAGCACCACCAAAATGGGCAGCATTTGGCGTATCTCGTGGTTGCGCTCGCGGTGCATGATGCTGCGCGCCACTGGTATACGCCAACAGGCGCGGTACCACCACAGCTCGCCCAGCGCGTACCAGCGCAGCTTGGCAGGGGTGAGCAGTAAAGAGTTAAGGCTTAAGCGCTCTAGCTTGCGTTCGCGCTTGAGGTCGCGGGCCCTGTCGCGCGGTGTGCTGCGGGTGGGGTCGGTTTGGCTGGTGCCCATAGTGTGTGCCTTGTACCTGCTGTGTGCCTGCGGCTGACTCTTGGTACCAGCCTAAGGCGCGCGGCCGGTGGACAGTGTGCGGCCTGCGGCGGCGCTGCGCTGGGCCAGGTCGCCGTAGCGGGCTGCGCCTGCGCTGTCGCCCAGTGCGCTGCTGGCACGCTGCAGCAGGTCAAGGTCAAGGGCTACGCGGTCGGCAAAGCCCAGGTCTTGGTCAAGCTGCAGGGCTTGCTGTGCGTCTACCAAGGCAGCAGCCGCTTGGCCTAGCGCGAGCTGGGCCTGGGCGCGCGCGCGCAAGGCGTTGGCGCGGTCGTTGTTAGCTTGCGCGCTGTTGGTGCTGCTCAGCTGCGCTGCGGTCAAGGCGGCGCTGGCACTGGCTGCGGCGGCAGACGGGTTGTTGGCAGCCAGCTCGGTGCGGGCGCGCAGCACCGTGATGGCCGAGCGCTGGGCGCAGGTGTTGGCGCACAACTGCAGCGCGCTTTGCACATGGGCTGCGGCGCGCGTCACGTCACTGCCCAATGCCAGCGCAGCGGCACGGCCGTGGGCAGTGGTTTGCACGTCTACGCTCAGGCCATCGGTGTTTTGCAGCAGGTTGGCCACCAGTTTTTGCGCATCAGCCACCTGCCCGGCATCGCCCAGTGCGCGGGCTTGGCTCAGCCGGGCGCGGGCTTGCGGCTCGGGCAATGCCAAGGCTTCGTACACCAGCGCCGCCACGGCGTAGCTGGCCGCAGCGCTGGCAAAGTCGCCTGCAGCAAACGCCTGGGCCGCCCGGCGCTCGGTGCTTTTGGCACTTTTAATGGCGGCATTGTCTTGCTTCACATCGGCCGAACTTGCGCAACCGACTATTAAAAGTGGTGCAATTAATGCCGTGCACAGTTTGCGCAAAGCCCTTGCCCGTTTAGCCAGCTCTGGCTGCAGCACGGGCACGGCCTGCCCTGTGGTTTGCCTACATTCGATTGACGCATTGGGCAGAGTAGGCATCATTTGGCAACCCCTGCTGGTGGGCCTTCAAAGCCGTCTAGGTTCAGGCTACCTTCTGCAGGCGGTGGTACCAAGTTTTTCAAGGGCCACGCGCGTTTAAGGCCATCGGTCATCTCGGCGGCATCTTGCGCGGTGGTGCGTGCAGCGCGTAGTGCCGGGGGAATGTCTTGCCGTGCGTCGCGCATAATTTGCTGCACATCGGCGGAGCTTTGCTTGACGTTGTCACTGGCTTGCACGGCGTTGTCTAGCGTGGCCTTGGTTTTGCTGGTCAGTTGCGGCACATCTTGTTCGATGGTTTTCAGCGCACTGCGCGCGCTGTCGGCAGCAGCATTGGCCTGGGTAAGCACTTTTTGCATATCGCCCACCAGCGCTTTGCGGTCACCGTCCAGCTTGCCTGCTACGCTGGCTGCGGTGTTGCCCATGCGCTTGAACTCTAGGCTCATGGTTTCTAAATTGCCCAGCACGGTGCTGATGCTGGCGCGCACGTCTTTGCGCATTTCGCTGGCTTCGCCGGTGAGCTTTTTGGTGTCGTCCAAAATAGGCTCTACTTTGCCAATGGCAGCGGCCAGTTTTTCAATCGCCACTTTCACGGTGCCCATCACGTCTTCCAGCTCGTTGCCGCTGTCCATGGGCAAGGTGGCCTCGGCCTCAATGCGTTTGCCCTCTAAGGCACCGGGCACGATGTCGATAAATTTGCCGCTGATCGGGCCGTCGCGGCCAAACTTGGCGTTGGCACCTGCGCTAATCAGCTTGAGCCGCTCTTGCACCACGCGCATGCGCACTTTCACGTTCAGGTTGGGCTCCAGGTCAATGTTGTCGATCTCGCCGATCTTAAAACCCTTGAGCTTGACGGGGGTGCCCACCTGCACACCTACTGCGCCAGGCAGCACCACAAACAAATGCGCCGTTGGCGTAAACCAGCCTTGGCGCCAGGCTGACAAGCCCATCAGCACCAAACCAGAAACCACCGCCAAGATGAGCCAAAACCGCCCGGGGTTACCGCGCGCCATCTCGGCCATGTCGTGGTCTAGCAGCGCTTGGGCTAGGTTGGGCGCATCCTTGGGCTCGGGGGCAGACGCTGGCGGTGGGTTATCTTGCACAGTCATGGGCTAGAGGATAGCGCATCCCACACGGCACTGCGTGTCCAAATGAAAAAAGCGGCAGATGGTGAGGTAGTCACCGTCTGCCGCTTGTAAGCATGGCTAGAGGCTTAAGCGGATTTGCGCGACTGGGCTACCAAAAAGTCAACCACCTCCAGTGCACGCTGCATGGTTTGTGCCAGCGCGCCTGAGGTATAGAAGCGGCCCGCAATACCTAAAGCGGGCACGCCGTCGACTTTGAATTCGTTTTGCAACTGGGTGGCTTTGCGTGCCTTGGAGGCCACGCCGAACGAGTTGTACATGGCCTCAAACTTGGTTTTGTCCAGGCCTTGCTTTTCAGCCCACGTAGAGATAGCGGCGGTGGTATTAAGGGCTTGCTTTTCCACATGGATGGCATAGAAAACTTTGCCGTGCAAAGCGTCTACTTTGTTCAGCGCCTCCAGGGTGTAGTACAGGCGCTGTTGCGGTTCAAAGCTGGGCTGAAAACTCACCGGTACGCGGCGCACAGACACGTCTGTAGGCTGCTTTTTAATCCATGCCTCAAGCTGTGGCTCAAACGCGTTGCAGTGCGAGCAGCTGTACCAAAAAAACTCTACCACTTCCACTTTACCTGCAGCAGCCTCGGTGGCCACGCGTTTGTCGAGTGCCAAATAGTCGGTGCCTTCTTGGTAGTTGCGTGCAGCCTGCGCCTGGGCCAAAGGCGCGCTGGCCAAGGTTGCCATAGTGCCTGCCGCAGTGCCTGCTGCAGCCAAGCCAAAAGAAAAATCACGACGTAACATGTAGTTGACTCCAAAATAGCCGCACTGCGACTTTGCACTTAAAAAAACTAAACCGAATGCCCTTACTTACTGGCCATGCATACTGACTCTGGGCCTACTTAAAGGTTCCCGCCATCCACTGCCTTAGCGCTGCACCCGCACTAGCGCGGTGTCAAAACCGCTGCCATCGAGCTTGTCCTTGGCTTTCTCCGCATCGTCTTTGTTGCTAAATGGCCCTACCCGCACACGGTAGACCGTGCGGCCCGATTGTTCACGCTCAGTCACTTTGGCATCCATGCCCATCATGGCCAGCTTGGCACGCTGGCCTTCAGCGTCTTCAGCCGTGCGAAAAGCCCCCGCCTGTACTTGGTAAGTAAACGGGTCAGCACCGCCTGCGGTTGACCCAGCTGCTGGCGCGGGCAGCGTGGTTTTAGCTTTGGCCAAGTCACCCAGCGGGTCGGCACTGGCAGGCTGGGCTACCGAGGGCGCTGCTGGCGGTTTGGCTGCCGATGCGGCTGCGGTTGGCTTGGCTGCAGAAGCTGCCGCTTTGGCCAGGGCTGCGCTGGCTGCCGCTGCGGCTTTGGCGGCAGTAGCAGCAGCTTTGGCTGCCGAGGCGCTGAGTGCAGGGGCCGATGCGGCAGGCGCTGCCCCGTCAGGCGCGGTGCCCACCGAGCCTGAGGCTGCTGGGTTGGGCTTGGCCGGGTTTTTACCGTACAGCGGGGCGTTGGGGTCCCAGTCTTTGTTTTTCTTGGTTTCGGCTGCGTCTTGCTCTGGCCCGGTACCGCGCGAAGTGGCTTTGTTGACGAACGGTACGGGCACTTTGGTAACGTACACGGCCACCGCCAATGCTGCGCCCAAGCCTACCAGCACGCCGATGATGATGCCCAAAATCGTTCCGCCGCGCTGGGCCGGAATGAAAGAGCGTGGTTGCTTCAATTGCATAGTCATACCCTACATCTTAGTGGGTGCGGACACACCCAGCACCGCCAGGCCGTTGCGCAGCACCTGGGCTGTGGCGCTAACGAGCGCCAAACGGGCTTTTTTCACGGCCACGTCGTCTACCAAGATGCGCTCAGCATCGTAGTAGCTATGGTACTGGCTGGCCAGGTCGCGCAAATAAAAGGTCGCATCATGCGGGGCAAAGCCTTGGGCGGCATTGGTCAGCATGTCGGGGTATTTGGCCAATACCAACATCAGCGCCTGGGCAGCGGGGGTGTTGAGTGGGCTGAGGTCTGCCGCGTTCAACGCATCTGCCTTGCCGCCGTCTTTCTCAAACCAAGCAGCCAATACCGAGCAAATGCGGGCGTGGGCATATTGCACGTAGTACACAGGGTTGTCGTTGTTTTTGGCCACGGCCAAGTTCACATCGAAGGTGTATTCAGTGTCGGGCTTGCGGCTGAGCAAAAAGAAGCGCACTGCGTCTTTGCTGGTCCACTCGATCAAATCGCGCAGCGTGACATAGCCGCCTGCGCGTTTACCGATTTTGACCTCTTCACCGTCTTTGATCACCCGCACCATGGTGTGCAGCACATAGTCGGGGTAGCCAGGCGCTACGCCCAAGCCTGCAGCCTGCAGGCCCGCGCGCACACGGGCAATGGTGCCGTGGTGGTCAGTGCCTTGGATGTTGATGGCGCGCGTGTAGCCGCGCTCCCATTTGGCCAGGTGGTAGGCTACGTCAGGCACAAAGTAGGTGTACTGCGGGCCTGCCTTGGTTCCGTCCGCGTTGTCTGAAGTTGATTTGCGCCCGTCGGCACCGTCAGGGGCTGACTTTCTCATCACGCGGTCTTTGTCATCGCCATAGTCGGTACTTTTGAGCCACAGCGCGCCGTCTTGCTCGTAGGTTTTGCCCGCTTTCACCAGCAAATCTACCGTTTTGTCTACCCGCCCGCTGGTATACAGGCTGGATTCTAAAAAGTAATTGTCAAACTTTACCTCAAAGGCTTGCAAGTCCAGGTCTTGCTCGTGGCGTAAGTAAGCGACCGCAAACTGGCGAATGCTGTCAAGATCGTTCACATCGCCACTGGCGGTAAAACTGCGGTCGTCTGCCTGTACGGTTTTTTGGGCTAAGAAGTCGGCGGCAATGTCGGCAATGTAGTCGCCGTTGTAAAAACCTTTGCTTTCGGGGTTGTCTGGGTCGGTAGGCCAGCAGGCATCGCCCGGCTTAAAGCCTTTAGCACGCAACTGGGTGGACTTGGCCAGCGTAGCAATCTGCACCCCAGCGTCGTTGTAGTAAAACTCTCGGTACACCTGCTGGCCCTGGGTGGCCCACAGGTTGCAAATCGAGTCGCCCAGCGCCGCTTGGCGACCATGGCCCACGTGCAGCGGGCCAGTGGGGTTGGCGCTGACAAACTCCACCATCATCTTTTGGCCAGTTTCTTTTTGGTAGCCATAGCAGTTGCCTTGCGCCAGCACCTCACGCACCACCTGCTGCTTGGCCTCGGGTTTAAGGCGAAAATTAATAAAGCCAGGCCCGGCAATCTCCACCGCAGCCACCCAGTTGCTAAACGCCTGTGTTTTCAAAAGCGACTCGCGCAAAGTCTCGGCTAAAGCACGCGGATTGAGCTTAAGCGTCTTGGCCAGCTGCATCGCCGCCGTGCAGGCAAAGTCCCCATGCTCGGCCACCTTGGGCGACTCCAGCGCCGCCCGCGCGCCTGCGCCAGGACTCAAAGATTCAAGTTCGCCAGCCAGCGCGGCCAGCAGTTGTTGTTTCACTAATTGCATAGGGGGATTTTACGGGGGATGTTGGCCAGGGCCGCCTGCACACATTAAGGTGTTCTTTAATATTCTCGTAGCCTATTAAAGAACTCTTTAATTGCGCTAGCCAACCACTACCTGTACACCCACCAAAGCCATGCGCGCCGCTGCTGCCTGCCCATGGTCAAAAGTGACGAAGTGGGTAGCACCCAAACGCGCTGCTATGACAACATGCAGTGCATCCGCCGCCCGCAGCGGCTGGCTGGCAATTTGCACGGCCAGCTCGCCTGCTCGAACAATGTCAGTTGAGAGCGTGGGAGCGGAAGCAAACTTGGCGGCACGCAGCACATCCAAGGCCGAAGCCACGGCGGACACATCAGCCGCGTCAATCAAACCCGCTCGGTGTTTGGCCGCGATGGCGCAGCGGTACTCAGCACAAGCCCAGTCGCTGCATACACCGCGCAAGCCCTGCGCCATCAAGCGATTGACCAAAGCCTGCGCTGCGTCGCTGCCCGTCTCTGCCGTGAGCAGCGCCACGGCCACGCTCGTGTCCAAGTAGAACATCAGCCTGCGCGTGTCAGTAGCGCGCGCTTTGCCGCCACTGGGCTACAAAATTCTCTGCACTGGCAGGTGCACGCGACTTGCTGCGCGTTTGAGCAACAAAGCCAGCGATATCGCCCAGCCCGGTGGGCACTTGACTGGAGGGCGTTACTTGCAAGCCATCCGCTTGCGTACCCGACACCAAGATCAGCTTGTAACTAGGCCTGCCGTGCTTTGCGATGACCACCTCTTCCCCTGAGTCCACCAAACTGGCGAGCTCGCTGAGACGCGCTTTGGCTTGGGCTAGGCCGTATTGCATGGTGATTTCCTAAAAATAGTCACTAAATGATCATAATTATAGTCTATGAATGACCTAAAGTCAATGTCGGCCTGCGGAGTTCTCCCAAAACCGTCAAGGCCGGTCACGTACACCCCGTGTATTTGCGCCGCTAGCAATTCCGGTCAACTTTCCCAAATCGGCACCGTTCGTCGGCTTGGGCATTACCAGGCTTTTCACATCGTTGAGCAACAAGGTCACCAACGCTATCAAGCCCTCCACATAGCTTGGCTCCACCTAGAGGTAACCCTCGTATTCTGCCAAGTTGCGTTTGTTATGGGCGCTGTCGAGCTGCCGCCACTGCACCGCCGTCCAGCCCACGGTGTGCTGCAGCGTTTGAAACACCAGATAACGATTTTCACTGCGATACCCATGCCAGCGCAATGCTGCCAAGCCCGCCGCATGCCCCACGGAATAGGCGGATATAAAGCGCCCTTCCAGTGAATTGGATTCTCGCTTGGCATCCTCAAGATGCTTATGCGCCATTGCCAGCAAACGCTCCACATCCAGGGCACTGGCTGGCTCAGCTTTGAGTTGCCCAATTTTCACCAAATTTTAGCGCAGTGCTGTTCATGCCACGCTCCCATACAGCACCTGAATGGGCCCGGCCAGAATGCGCTGCACTACCGACCCGGTTTCTGCACGGCGGGCACTGAACTCGCTTGGCATATACAGCTTCACCTCAATGCGCCGCCCCAGTTGCTCCTCCAACGGGAACAGCACAGCCAGCGCATCACCCAGCTGCACACTGCTCGATACCAGCAGCACATCCACATCGCTACCCGCATGCTCAGTGCCCTTCGCCACAGAGCCAAACACCAGTGCTACTTGCAGGCGGCTGGCCAGCGGGCGCAGCGCATCTGCAATGGCCGGCACAGCCCCAAGCGTCTTGCGCACCAGATTGGCCAAATCCGCAAACACCGGGCTATCAGGATTGGCCTTCACCCGGCGCAGATTGCCAATGCGTTCCTCCACCACCAGGCCTGCCACATGCAGCCGCTTGATCTCCCGCTGTAGGGAAGCACTGGCCAACGAGGTCAAGCGGATCAATTCTTGAATATGGAACCAGCGCTCAGGCTGGCCAAACACCCACTCCAGGACTTTGGACTGGGGTTGTGTGAACAGGGCTTGGACGGACGGCATGTACTAAATTTTAGCATGATTGTGCTAAAACAAGCTTCAACGGACTGATTGCCTTGTTTAATACCGCAAGTGTGTTGGCAACGGATCGAGTGCTGTTTTTCCTACAGCACAACGAATCACGCAAGCTCTACTTATCTGCGCCACGACCAATACCTGCAAATTCGCCCACAACAAAATGCGTAACTACTCGCAGGCGCGCTGCGACTTGGGTATCAGTCATCGGTTTTTGAACACAGATTTGGGGTGCATGCAACGCCGTCGCGTAAAGGTCACATCGGACATGCAGCAAATGTTTGCTGGTTTAGGTGGAAACATGCCCCTGAATCTGTCTGAATGTATAACTCATCTTTGACCCAGAACGCATTTTTTGCCAGCCCCAGTTTGTTTAATGCAAAAGTCGTTGGGTCGTTTGGAGCAGAAGTGGTCGGCGATGGCTTTGGCCCTATGTCTAACCAATATTTACGAAACGAGAACGACCCAGGCCAAAGCGACCCAAACGACCGCGAGAAACTCCAACCTTCTCCATTGATCGGAAAATTCGTTGCCGGGTCATTAACGTAATGAGCGTCGTTGGTAATGACGCATCGTTGAGCTAAGGTGCATGTGCGATCAATGCGTCGGCCAGCGGGAATTATCCAGTCGCTAGCGGGCACAAAGTAGGTAGCGCAAAGCCCATTGAGATAGGCAGTATCAAAACCCCATGCGTTGAACGAAGCCCAACTAGCGCGATAACAGCGTTCGTTCGATTTGTACACATTGGAGGTATCGATGTAAATATCTCCACGCTTGCTGAAACGCACTGTTTCAACTCGCTGTTCCGTTATGTTGGAACGAGCAAAACCACCCCCTTTGTACCCAATACCTACCGACACGCCTGTCGCTTTAAAAACAAGCTCAGTACCAGACGAAGCGGTACCAAGATAATTATTCTCAAGCAATCCAAACGTCATCGTGTTTGCCGGATTCTCAAAATAGTAGTTTTGTTTTGCTGTGCCTAATACGCATGGACTGTCCCAAGTGCATAGCGCGGCTGTTAACAGGCACGGGGAGTTTCCTTGTAAGCCACATGTTTGCTGCGGCAAGAAAGCTGTATCAACTGTCTTAAAGCTCAGCTTTTGCTGCGCATCAATCATGATCGCATCTGCGCCCCAATACGGAGAAAAGCCAGCAACGGTTATCGTATAGTTCGTGGCATAGTTCAAGGTGAACGTGACGGGAATGTCAATGGTAAAACCGCTTGAACCTCTAGAAATCGCGGGGAAATTTTGCGTACCCTTTGGTCCTTCAAGAGTTACTGTGGCACCGGGTACTATCTCCCCCAATGTTCCATTCACAGCGGTAAGTATGTTGGTGCTGGTTTGCCCGTTCGAATATGTGAAAGTTCGGGTTCGTTCATTACCATCCAAATCCGAAAACTTGAACCGCAACTCCCCCGGGTGCAGCATCTGCACGTTTTTAGGCAGGACAGTCAGACCGATTTTGCATTGCGATGTGCTGGTGTATCCAACTGGTGCAAAAGTCCCATTTCCACATGGAACGGAAACTGGCGCAGTTGGGGTCGGCGGTGCAACAGGCGTTACTGCAATCGGCGGGGGTGGTGTAGCTGACGGAGGGTTAGTAACTACAGCAGGCGCTACAGGTGTTGGACTAGAATTACCCCCCCCCCCCCCCTCCGCATGCGACTAATTGAAACAACATGGCAATTGCGCTGAGAAATTTAAGTGACTTTGAATGCATTTGCACCGCCGTAATGGTTAGGTAGTTGAATAAATGTAGGTGATCATTCTCAATTTCGACTTTGCCTTCTCAACCAAATGTGAATGGCTCTGCGTCGAACTGCTTTGTAAATTATGACTCACATTTACACAATTGGCTACACCCTGTGTGACGACTTCACAAATGCGCATGGGCTCTGCAGCCTTGCAAGCCAACAGGTAGGATGAACTGTAAAGTGCGCTCAAAATATTCAAAGCTCTCTTGGCCTAGGGCGTTTTCATGAAAAAACAGAGCCCACGGCAGTCTACGCCGTCATGGCTTCCAGCTTGGCAAGCGCTTCGTCCATCACCTCCACAGGAACCGTCTCTATCCGCTTTGCATGTCTGGCCTGCCAGTCGAGCACGCGGCACTGGCTGATGACGGCTGCGCCTTGGGTTTGCGTGCCTGCCCCCATGAGTGTCACGGCCCAGCCTGCTACCCGTTCAAAATTGCCTTGTGTGATGGGCGCAACCAATGCGCGGCCTAGGCGGTTAAATTCCTGGTTGGACAGAACCAGCACCGGGCGTGTGCCTTGGATTTCACTGCCTAAAGTGGGGTCCAGGCTGATGAGCAGCACATCGCCTTGCTTGGGCGTTTTGCCTGCCGGTTTTTGCACTTCGCCACTCACAGCGCTTCGCTGCCCACAGGCGGCATGTCTTGCCAGTTTTGCAAATCAGCGGGCATGGGCATTTTCAAATTACATTGCTTGTTGAGCTCAGCGGCTGTGTAGCGCTTGCGGGTGGGTTTGGGGCGCAACACGATAGCGTTGTTGGCGGTACGCTCTACCAGCAAAGACTGGCCTATGAAAAAATCCATGTCGCGCAGCAAGGCCGGCGGCAGCGTGAGGCCCGCAGAATTGCCCAGCTTGCGGATGATCAGCTCCATATGGCACTCTCTATATCAAACAATGTATGACATTGTGCCACAGAGTTATCCCTCCTGCATTGGCAGCGCTAAAACGCCAACGCCCGCTCCACAAAGTCCGGTGCCACTTTGGTCTTGGGCACCTTCATATCAAACCAACTGCGCACATTGCTGTATAGCCCGATGCCGTGCATGTAGTTGTACAGCGCCTTGTTCAACGCAATGCCTAACGCATCGTGGTCGGTGCCAGTGGGGTCGATGAAGGCGATGTCGTTTTTGGCGAACTGGCCTTCGGGCAGGGCCACTAGTTTTACACCGTAGTCTTGCGGGGCCATGCCTACGGGGGAGTGGACGGTGCAGGCGAAACGGTGGAAGAAGCCGCTTTGGATGCAGCCTGCGGCAAAAAGCTGGCGCACATACTCTAGTGCGTCCACCGTGTCTTGCACGGTTTGGGTGGGAAAGCCGTACATAAGGTAGGCGTGCACCAAGATACCTGCGTCTGAGAAGCCTTTGGTGACGCGGGCGACCTGCTCTACCGACACGCCTTTTTTCATGAGCTTGAGCAGGCGGTCTGACGCGACTTCTAGACCGCCGCTGATGGCAATGCAGCCGCTGTCGGCCAGCTCTTGGCATAGCGCGGGGGTGAATGATTTTTCAAATCTTATGTTACCCCACCAGCTGATGGCGGTGTTGCGCGCTTGCAGCTCGGCGGCCAGGGCTTTGAGGGCTTTGGGTGGGGCGGCTTCGTCTACGAAGTGAAATCCGGTTTGGCCGGTTTCGGCGACTATGGCGTCGATGCGATTTACCAGTTCTTCGGCTGTGGTGCCTTCGTAACGACTAATGTAATCCAGGCTCACGTCGCAAAAGCTGCACTTCTTCCAGTAGCAGCCGTGCGCCACCGTCAGCTTGTTCCAGCGGCCGTCACTCCACAGGCGGTGCATGGGGTTGAGCATGTCGAGCAGGCTCAGGTATTTGTCTAGCGGCAGGCCATCCCAAGTGGGCGTGCCTACGTCGCTAAACGGTACGTCGGGCTCAGCTAGGTTGATGTATTTGACCTTGCCACCCTCGTCTGCAGAAGCACGCGTGAACGTGCGCACCAGCCGTTGCAGGCCACGCTTGCCTTGCACATGCTCCAAGAGCGCAAGCAGCGGGCGCTCGCCTGCGTCCAAGGTGACGAAATCGAAGTAATCAAACACGCGCGGCTCGGCCAGCTCGCGCAGTTCGGTATTAACATAGCCGCCGCCCAGCACCAGGGTGGTATGCGGGCTGTGCGCTTTGATGGCTTGGGCGATGCGAAAAGCGGCGTAGACCGAGCCAGGGAAGGGAACGGACAAGAGCACAACGGTGGGCTGGTGTTGCGCGAAAGTTTGCAGAGCAATGTCGACGAGTGCGCTGTCTACCAATGTCAAGGGCTGCGCCAACGCCTCAGCCAGCGGATCAAACGTAGGCTGGCTGCCCGCTAGCGACTCAGCATAACGCACAAACTCAAAGCGCGGGTCGATCGCGTCTTTCAACACGTCGGCCAGATCGTTGAGATACAACGTGGCCAAATGCCGCGCCTTGTCTTGCGCGCCGAGTGCGCCAAAGGCCCAGGCCAGCGGGTCGCCGCCCTCGTCGTCTACATACACTTCCAGCGCCTCAAAGCGCGGGCCTTCGGGCAAAAAGCTGCGTGAATTAATGCGGTGGGCCAGGGTGGAGTCTTTGCCTTGTAAAAAATTGATGGCAGCGGTGATGGTGGCGGCGTAGCGGGGCAATTGCTCCATGAACAGTGCCACGCGCTCGGTGGTTTGCTCGTGCTGGTCAATTTCAGCGTGAATTTGCTGCAACCCGTCTTTGGAAAACAAACGCAACACCAAAGCCAGCGCCACATCCGCCTGCACCGCATCTACCCCGCGCGAGCGCAAAAAGCCAGTGATGTAGGCGGTAGACGGGTAAGGCGTGTTGAGCTGCGTCATCGGCGGGATGAGCGACAGCACACGCAAAGGCTTGGGATTCATGAGGTGATTATCTCGCGAGAAGCATCTAGCGCTAAAGCTGGGCAAACAGGGCGATAATCTGGGCATGTTCAGCGAATTAAAGCTACTTTTTGCCGAAAAACCTAGAGTCCACTTGGCTGTGGTGTTCGGCTCTGCTGCGCGTGGTGCATTAAAGCCTGAAAGCGACATAGATGTTGCCGTGCTGCGCGATAGCCCGCTTAGCAGCAGCGAAAAACGCGATTTGGTAGAGCAGTTGGCCGTGATAACAGGCAGAGCCGTTGATTTAATAGATTTGGCTACAGTGGGTCAGCCTTTGTTGGGTCAAATTATCAAAGATGCTACGCGCCTTAAAGGGTCGAACAGCCAGTTTGCGCAACTTATGGCGCGCAATGCCTTTGAACAAGCCGACTTTATGCCCTACGTAACGCGGCTTTTGAAAACAAGGCGTATGGCATGGACCGGGTAGTCCTCGATCAAAAATTAGAATCGCTGCGCAAATGCGTTGCCAGAGTGCAATCTAAGCGGCCAGCCACCCTCGAAGCGCTGGTGACCGATGTTGATGCGCAAAGCAGTGGGCTTTCGCAATCTTGCAGTGCACAACTACGATACGATTGAATGGGCGGTGGTGTTTGCCATCGCAACCGAACGTTTAGACGACTTCAAAATGTTTGCTAGGGCTTTTGCCTAAACCAGCAGCTTGCCTGCCGCAGCCTTAATCGCCAACGTCAACCGCCCCGCCTGCGGAGCCTCGCGCTGCCAGTGGTGCCAAAACAGCGGCACGTCCACAAACTGGCCGGGAAACAGGTCTACCAACGCGCCGCTGGGCACGTCGTGGGGCGCTTGAATATCGGCTTGCATGCCCCAGCCTAGGCCGCTGAGCAAGCCTTGGCGGTAGGCGTCCACAGCGGGAAGGTAATGGCGCGGATAGCCCAGGTGGGTGATGCCAAAGCATTGCTGTAAAAACTGGTCTTGCAAACTGTCTTTGCGGTTAAAGCCAATGGCGGGCTGGGTAACCAGCTGGTGCAGGCCCAGGCTGCGCTTTTTGCCCAGCAGCTTGGCCTGCAAGGCGGGCGCAGCCAGGCAGCGGTAGCGCATGGTGCCCAGCGGCTCGGCCACGCAGCCGCGCAGGGGTGTGGGCAGGGTGGTAACGCAGCCAATCACGTCGCCGTTTTTAAGCCATTCCAGCGTGTGGTCTTGGTCGTCTACCGTCACGTCAAGCGTGAGCTTGTACTTTTGCAGCGCGGCTTGGATGCCAGGGAAGAACCACGAAGCCAAAGAATCTGCATTGACCGCGACGCTGATGTTTTGGTAAGCCTGCACTGCGGTGCTGCTGGCAGGCTGCAGGGTGTGCTGCAAATCGGCTTCTAACAAGCGCACTTGTTTGATGTGGGTCAGCAGCGCCTGGCCTGCAGGCGTAGCGCGCGCCACTTTGCCCCGCACCAGCAGGCGCTGGCCTAGCGACTCTTCCAGCGCTTTGATGCGCAGGCTGGTGGCGGCTAGCGTGATACGCAGAGTGACGGCAGCGGCAGACAAGCTGCCGGTTTGCACCGTGGCATCAAAGGCGGCGAGCTGGCGAGGGTCAAATTGCATGTAAGTATTAAACCAAATTTAAGCAAATGAAGAAATAGTTAATTTGGTTTAATATTTTGCACAAAAGACGGATGATGCAACCTAGTTAACAGAATTGCTTCGCCTAAAGAGCGTACAAATGCGCCTATCGACACACAAGCTAAGCCGCAAATAACCCAAACTACAAGGAAATTCCCCCATGACCGCTGCTTTCTCAGGCATGCTGCTCAGCCTGTCACTCATCATCGCCATTGGCCCGCAAAACGCCCATGTGCTGCGCATGGGGCTGCTGCGCTCGCACGTAGGACTGACGGTGCTAGCCTGTGCGGTGACTGATGTGATTTTGATTGGCATCGGCGTGGCGGGCTTGGCGCAGCTGGGCAGCTTGTCGGCGGGGGTGCATGGCGCGATGATTGGCGCGGCGATGCTGTTTTTGCTGCACTACGGCTGGGGCGCAGCGCGGCGCGCTGCAGCCAACCAGTACACCGGCTTGTCCGCGGCAAAGCAAGGTGCGCCCGCATCGCGCACCCAAGCCTTGGGCACAGCGCTGGCGTTTTCGTGGCTTAACCCGCACGCCTGGCTTGACACAGCGGTGCTGATTGGCACGGCGTCGTTGGCCTACGGTCGGCCTGACAACTGGAAGTTTGGTGCGGGTGCGGCTGCGGGTTCGCTGCTGTGGTTTGTAGCACTAGGCTTGGGCGCGCAGCTGCTGGCCCATAAGCTGGCGCGGCCTGCCGTGTGGCGCGCAATTGATGCCACGGTGGCACTCACCATGTGGGGTACTGCCGCGTGGCTGGGCTACGGGTTGCTGCATACCGCTTCTTAAATGCCCCGCTTCGTATACTATTAATTTAATAGCTAACTATGCAGCATTTCCTTGGGTGTAAAGCATAAAACGTGTTGGAGAAATTGCCTGTAAAACAAGCATCTCACTGTGCAGACCAGTAGGTTGCCTGGCCGTAGCTGTGTTTTAAAAAATCTACCCACAGGCGCACCCGCAGCGGCATGTGTTTGCGCTGTGGGAACACGGCATAAATGCCGTTAGGCGGTGCGGCAAATGCGTCCAGCACGGTAACCAGCCTGCCAGCGGCTATATCGCCGTCCACCTCCCAGGTGCTGCGCCAGGCTATGCCGTAGCCTGCCAAACACCACTCATGCAGCACCTGGCCGTCGCTGCAGTCCAGCGGGCCGCCGGGGCGCAGGTGCTGCAGCTCGCCATCGATGCTGAATGCCCAGCCACGGGTTTGCGATGCGTCGCTGGACAGGGTGAGGCAGTCAAACTTGTGCAGGTCGCTGGGCTGCGCAGGCTTGCCGCGCTGCTGCAGGTATTTGGGGGTGGCTACGCACAGGCGGCGGTTGTCGGCCAGCCGCACGCTGACCAAGGACGAGTCGGGCAAGTCGCCCACGCGCACGGCGCAGTCAAAGCCCTCGCCTGCCAAATCGACCACCCGGTCTGACAAATTAAGCGATATCGACACATCGGCATGCAGCTGCCTAAAGCGCGGCACCAGCGGCGCTACGTGCCTGCGGCCAAAGCCTGCGGGCGCGGTGATGCGCAGGTGGCCGCTGGCTTTGACACCGCCCGCACTCACGCTGGCCTCGGCATTGCCCAGGTCGGCCAGCACGCGCTGGCAGTCTTCTAAAAACGCGCTGCCCTCGTGGGTCAGGCTGATGCGCCGGGTGGTGCGCACCATCAGCTTGACACCCAAGCGCTCTTCCAGCGCATCGATGCGCCGCCCAATGATGGCCGCAGCCACGCCCTCGGCCTGTGCGGCAGCGGTCAGGCTGCCTTTGGCGGCCACCGAGGTGAAGGTCTCTAGCTGTTTGAATTTGTCCACAGCGCCATTATGGCGGCTGAGCGTACAGCTTGGCTTACACACAGGCCAGGACAGGCTTGGACAGGCCTTGTTCCTTGTTGACACCAAATTTTTGAGGCATTTAGCCTACTGGCCCAAGGAAAAGCTGCACGAGTAGCTATGAAATACATAGTATTCCTTTGCACTTTGGCACTTTCACGGCGGTTGCGCAGCGCGGCATTACAGCTATTTTTGTTGCGGATTACTAGCCTTTAGCTAAATTAATCGGCATTGTAGTATCGAATACAGTCACACTATGAACACTTTGCACCCCGCTATTGCCCAGCGCCCCAAGGCCGTCTTGTTTGACGCGTATGGCACGCTGCTGGACGTGTACAGCGTGGCCTTGCTGGCCGAGCAGCTGTTTCCCGGCCACGGGCAGCAGCTCAGCGTGCTGTGGCGCGACAAGCAGATTGAGTACAGCCGCTTGCTCACCACCAGCAACCACGGCGCGCACTACCAGCCGTTTTGGCAAGTGACGGAATCGGCGCTTCGGTACGCTCTTAAAATAATAGCTGCGCGTGCAGCATTTGCTTGGGACAAACCGGTATTAGATGCTGATTATCTGGCCCAGGCATCGTCCCAGCTGATGAACCAATACCGCCACCTCAGCGCGTTTCCTGAAAACAAAGAGGTGCTGCAGGCGTTGAAAGACCAGGGCATTCCCACGGGCATTTTAAGCAATGGCGACCCAGCCATGCTGAGCGTGGCGGTCAAATCTGCTGGGCTAACCGGCCTGCTAGACCACGTGATCAGCGTGGACAGCGTTCGCAAATACAAAACCCACCCCGATGCTTACGCGCTGGGCACGCAGGCGCTGGGCTTGCAGGCTAAGCAAATTGTGTTTGTCAGCAGCAACGGCTGGGACGCGCTGGCCGCAACCTGGTTTGGCTACCAAACCCTGTGGGTTAACCGCGCAGGCCTGCCTTTTGAAGAGCTGGGCACGCAGCCTACGCGCACGGGGCCCTGCCTGCGCGATGTACTTGGATTTTTTGATTAACTTTTAATACCTTTTTTAAATTTCACCGTCTCACCCAGGAGCTACCCATGACCCAACGCACCACAGCCCACAGCCTGCAAGTTGCCACCAACCTCTACAGCTTTGTCAACGACCAAGTACTGCCCGGCACGGGTGTAAAGCCCGACAAATTTTGGAAAGGCTTTGACGCGATTGTGCAAAGCTTGGCATCGAAAAACATCGCTTTACTGGCCGAGCGTGACCGTTTGCAAACCGAGCTGGACACATGGCACAAAGCCAATCCGGGCCCTATCGCCGCAGGCGATTCGTCAGGCGCAGGCGATTCGTCAGGCGCAGCCAACATGCCCGCCTACCGCAAATTTTTAGAGAAAATTGGCTACCTGGTACCCGAGCCGAAAAGCGTCAAGGCCACTACCAGCAATGTCGATGCCGAGCTGGCCACCCAAGCTGGCCCGCAGCTGGTGGTGCCCATCCTGAATGCACGCTACGCACTCAACGCGGCCAACGCCCGCTGGGGCTCTTTGTACGACGCGCTGTACGGCACCGACGCGCTCAGTGAAGACAACGGCTGCGACAAACTGGGCGCAGGCGGCGTGGCCTACAACCCCAAGCGTGGCGCTAAAGTGATGGAATATGCACGCCACGTGCTAGACCGCACGGCACCCCTTAAAAAAGGCTCGCACGTTGACAGCACGCTGTACAGCATCAAAGCAGGCCAGCTGCTCGTCACCCTGCAAGGCGGCAGCACCACCGTGCTGCAAGATGCCAAACAATGTGTGGGCTACCAAGGCAGCGCCAAGTTTCCCTCGTCGGTGCTGCTGCAGCACAACGGCCTGCACCTGGACATTCAGATTAACCGCGCCACCACCATCGGCGCGGTTGATGCGGCAGGCGTGAGCGACTTGATTATGGAGTCGGCACTGTCTACCATTTTGGACCTGGAAGACTCCGTGGCCGTGGTGGACGCAGACGACAAAGTGGTGGCCTACAGCAACTGGCTGGGCATTCTTAAAGGCACCCTCACTGAGACAGTTACCAAGGGCGACAAGACTTTCACGCGCGGCTTGAATGCTGACCGTGAATACACAGCGGCAGGCACAGCGGCTAAAAAAATTAAGCTGCACGGCCGCTCACTTATGTTTCTGCGTAACGTAGGCCACCTGATGACCAACCCGGCCATCACCTACACCGCCAAAGACGGCAGTACCCAAGAGATTCCTGAAGGTATTTTGGATGCCGTGATCACCACCACGATTGCCATGCACGACCTCAAAGGCAATGGAACTAACGGCATTCGCAACAGCCGCAAAGGCAGCGTCTACATTGTCAAACCCAAAATGCACGGCCCGTTTGAAGTGGCGTTTGCGTCTGAGTTGTTTGGCCAAGTTGAAAAATTGCTGGGCCTGAAAGCCAACACCGTCAAACTGGGCATCATGGACGAAGAGCGCCGCACCAGTGCCAACCTGAAGGCCTGTATTGCCGCTGCCAGCGCGCGCGTGGCCTTTATCAATACAGGCTTCCTCGACCGCACCGGCGACGAAATGCACACCGCCATGCAAGCTGGCCCCATGATCCGCAAAGGCGATATGAAAACCAGCGCTTGGATTGGCGCGTACGAAAAGAACAACGTGTTAGTAGGTTTGGCGTGCGGGTTAAGAGGCAAAGCCCAAATCGGCAAAGGCATGTGGGCCATGCCCGACCTGATGGCCGACATGCTGAAGCAAAAAATCGGCCACCCCCTGGCCGGTGCCAACACCGCTTGGGTGCCCAGCCCCACTGCTGCCACGCTGCACGCCATGCACTACCACCAGGTCAAGGTCAGCGACGTGCAAAAGCAGATTGAAAAAGCCGCAGCCAAAGTAAAACCCGCCACCCAGCGCGACATTACTTTAAACGCCCTGCTGCAAGTCCCCGTAACGGCAACGCCTAACTGGAGCCAAGCCGAAAAGCAGCAAGAACTAGACAACAACGCCCAAGGCATCCTGGGCTATGTGGTGCGCTGGATAGACCAAGGCGTAGGCTGCAGCAAAGTGCCCGACATCCACAACGTAGCCCTCATGGAAGACCGCGCCACCCTGCGCATCAGCAGCCAACACATCGCCAACTGGCTGCACCACGGCGTAGTGTCGCGCAAGCAAGTCGAAGCAACTTTTGAGCGCATGGCCGGCGTGGTTGACCAGCAAAATGCGGGTGACAAGCTGTACAAAAATATGGCGGGCAATTTTGCTGCTTCGTCTGCATACAAAGCGGCGACAGACTTAGTGTTCAAAGGATTGGCGCAGCCGAGTGGCTATACCGAGCCGCTGTTGCATGCTTGGCGGCTGAAAGTCAAGGCGGCCTAAGGTAAGCCACACACCTTAAAGCGCCTTGATTTTTCAAGGCGCTTTTATGGATGGTAATTTTCGATAATTGACTCCACCGCAATCTCCAATATTTCAACCAATTCCGCATCCATGAATTTGTACTCATCCGCAATGTCCAGCACATGTACAGGTTTGCTGTCCAACAAACGGGTAAATTCGGCCTTGATGCGTGATTTGTGCTTTTCTTCCATCACCAAAATCACGTCAGCCCATTGAACGTCCGCAGTTGACACCGTGTGCCTGGCATTAGCGCTTGTGCCTGCTGATCGTACCAATACACGCGAATCTTTACGCCATACCTGCTCAGCAGTAGGACTGCGCCACTGGTTGCGGCTACAGATAAAAAGGAGTTTAATTTTTTCTTGCATGTTCACTGTGCTGGGCGCGCAAGTGCAGTAGTTAAGCTCTGGGCAGCTATTTGCTACTGAATAAATAGCTGCCTGTGCATGAATTTTCGGGCTTAGCGGCTTAGTTAAGGCGTATTCCCCAGCGCAATACCTTCACGCCGAGGGTCGGCACCGCCTACCAGTACCGTGCTGGTGCTACCCGCAGGCTGGGTTTTGATGATGGTGGATACGCCGCTGGACTGGGCTGCAAATGACACTGTGTGGCCCATGGCGCGCAGGCCTGCCAGCAAGGGGTCGTTCAGACCGCTGTTGGTCACGTCAATAGACGGATGCTCGCCGCCCACACCGGTCGTGGGGCTGTTGCCTGCGCCAAAGTTCACCATCGACGTGGCTTGCTGTGCGTCTAGCTTCCAGTCCACCGCACTCACGATGGTTTTCACCACAAACTGGATGATGGCAGCGCCGCCGGGTGAGCCGGTGGCCATGAGGAAGTCGCCGCGCGTGCCGTCTGCTGCTTTGTTAAAAACAATCGTGGGCGACATAGAGCTGCGGGGGCGTTTGCCTGCGGCTAGGCGGTTGGCAATCGGCCCTGTGGCATCGGATGGGTCAAACGAAAAGTCTGTCAGTTGGTTGTTAAGCAAGAAGCCGCGTGTAAAGTGGAACGAGCCCATGCCGCTTTCAATCGTGGTGGTCATCACCACCACGTTGCCAAACTTGTCCACTATGGAGACATGGCTGGTGCCGTTACCCTCGTGCGCACTGCTGCCCTGCGCCGCTACGTTGGCAAACACACCCGCCGTGGCGCTGCCCATGCTGCGGGTGGTGGAGATTTGCATGGCGCGGCTCTTAAGGTAGTCTTTGTTGATCAAAGACTCGATACCGCTGCCGGGGAAGGTAATGAAGTCGATGTCGGCCACATATTTGTTGCGGTCGGCGTAGGCCAGGCGCTGCGCCTCGCTGACCAAGTGCACGGCCATGACGGCGGGTTTGCCACCTTCTGCGTCTACCACGGTGGGGCCGTTGGCCGCGAGGTCAAAGTTTTCTAAGATGCCCAGTGTTTGGGCCACGGCAATACCGCCAGAAGATGGGGGGCCCATGCCGCACACCCAGGTACTGCGGTAGGTGGTGCACACAGGGGTGCGGCGCACGGCGCGGTAGGTGGCCAGGTCGCTCAGCTCGGTCAGGCCCGGTGTGATAGCCACGGTGGTGGTAGCACCACCGCTGGTGACTTTGATTTTGTTAACGATGGACTGGGCTATGGGGCCGGTGTAGAAAGCATCGGCGCCGCCTTGCGCTACGCTGGCCAGTGTGGCGGCGTAAGCCGGGTTTTTAATCAAGCTGCCCAGTGCTTTGGGGCTGTAGTCGGCATTTAAAAAGTAGGCGGTGGCATCGGGGTCGCGCAGCAGGTCGTTCCTTGCGCCGTTGATGGCGGCTGCCATGCGGCCACTGATGCTAAAGCCGTCGGTGGCCAGCTTGATGCCGGGGGCAAACAGCTTGTCCCAGCTTTGGCTGCCGTGGTCTTGGTGCACCATCTCTAGCATGCGCAGCGCGCCGGGTGTGCCAATAGAGCGGCCGCTGGCCCGGGTGCTTAAAAAGATGCCCGTGGTGGTGGTGCCCAGGTTAGGCAATGGGTTGGTGGTATCCGTTGGGCTGACCTGGCGCAGGTAGTTTTCTGTGGCGGCGGCGGGGGCGGTCTCCCGGCCATCGTAGCTTTGTACGGTTTTCTTGGCGGCATCGTAGTGCAGCATAAAGGCACCACCGCCCAAGCCAGACGACTGGGGCTCCACCAAACCCAGCACCATTTGCACCGCCACAGCGGCATCAGCGGCGGTGCCGCCTGCTGCCAGCACGTCGCAGCCTGCTTGGGTGGCCAGTGGGTTGGCAGTTACCACCATGTAGTTGGTGGCGATGACGGGCTTTTTGCCGGTTTTGTAGCCCGACTGCGGCTCTGGAATCGCCGGATCACCGGGCAGGCCAGAGCCTACTACCACGGTGGTGGTGCCTACGGTTTGCAGGCACGGGGTGGCTGTGGCAACCGGGGGCGGCACTGGGGCCGGTGTGGGTGCATCACCGCTGCCGCTGCCTCCGCAGGCAACCAATACCAAGAGTGCAATAGTGGCGGGCGCAAGCCAGCGGGCGCGTTGAAGTGGGGTGTATTGAGGGTTCATTGTGCAGTATCAAAAAAATGATGTTTGCTTGCCAAAGCTAAGATGAGCTCGGACATCCAATGGCTGGAAAATTATTATAGGCAGGCAGTGCCCATTTAGCTATAGGGCCTTGGCGAGCCTGCACAGGCCGCATAAACGCTGCACAACAATACGCAAGGCACTGAAGCTAGAGTACGTCGGGTGCGTTTGGCAGGCCGTTACTGCGCTGTTGGCCACTGGGCAGTGCATAGTGGCGCACCAGCAGGGAGGAGACTTCTTGCAGTGCTTGGGTCAGGCCATCTTCAAACCTCTGGGCTTTGAAAGCGGCGGCCATGCGGTGCATGATGGTGCGCCATTCTTCTGCGCTTACCAGCTGGTTCAGGCCGCGGTCGGCCACAATCTCGATGGCGTTTTCGGCCAGCAGCAGGTAGATCAGCACGCCGTTGTTGTGCTCGGTGTCCCACACGCGCAGTTTGCCAAACAGCGCTATGGCCCGCTGGCGTGGTGATGCGCCGCGCCACAGGTAGCTGTTGGGCATGCCTGCTTCAACGCAGATGCGCACCTCGCCACTGTGGCGCGCCTCGCTGGCCGTTACATAGCTTTCCAGGCGTTTAAGCAGCTCGGGCGGCACGGCGCGGCGCACGTCGCCGTGGTCCATCCAGCGGTGGCGCAAGATGCGCAGCAAACGGCCACCCAGCGTGGTGCTGCGGGCTGCAGGTGCAGGGCTTGTGTTGGTGGGAGAGTTCATTGCTGTGCCTCAGTAGTCGCCGCTGCTTCCGCCGCCGCCAAAGTCGCCGCCGCCGCCGGAGCTAAACCCCCCGCCGCCACCGCCGCTGCTGTCGCCACCAAAGCTGCCGCCGCCAAAACCACCCCCCTCTGTCGTCCAGCCTCCACCGCGCCTGCCGCGTCCGTGCCGCCCTGTAGCCAAACCGCCCATGCTTGAGAGCAAGGTAAACAGCAGCGCCAGCACAAAAGCAATGCCCGCCAACACCAGACTGGCACTGATGAAAAACGCCAACGCGCCCACCGCGCCACCCGTTACCAATGAGCCCAGTTTGTTGCCAAAAATACCCTTGGCCACTGCACCGCCAATAGGGATGGCAAACAGCATAAAGATGGCCATGTCCATCCACTGAAAACCGCTTCCCAACATGTTGAGCCCGCCGCTGCTTTCGCCAGCCTGGGCCTGTGGCAGGGCCTCGCCATCAATCCGCTGGGCAATCCGGTCAACTGCGTCTGTTAAGCCGCCCGCGTAGTCGCCCTGCTTGAGCTTGGGGGCCAGGGCCTCGTCGATGATTTGTTTGGCCAGCAGGTCGGGCAAGGCCCCTTCTAGCGTTTTGGCCACTTCAATGCGCAGCTTGCGGTCGGTTTTGGCCACAATCACCAGCACGCCGTCGCCCACGGCCTTGCGGCCTATTTTCCAGTCGTTGGCCACACGGTTGGCGTAGCTGGTAATGTCTTCAGGCTGGGTGGTGGGTACGATGAGCACCACCACCTGGCTGCCTTTGCGCTGCTCTAGCGCGGCCAGTGTGCCCTCCAGGGTTTGGCGCTGCTGCGCAGTCAGGGTGTTGGTGGTGTCCACCACCCGTGCACTGAGCGCCGGAATGCTTTGCAGACCCTGCGCCAAGGCCTGCACGTGTGCTCCAGCGGCGCACATGCAGAGCAACAGCCAAACTACGTTAACTATTATTTTCATAGCGAACTATGCAGCATTTCCTTGGGTCATAGGGCTAAAAGTCTCCAAAATGCTGCAGCTTACTTTTTCTCAAAATCAACCACAGGTGGCGCGCTGATTTGCGCTTCGTTGGCCACGGTAAAGCTGGGCTTGGGGCTGTAGCTAAATGCCATGGCCGTAAGGTTGCTAGGAAAGCTACGGACCAGCACGTTGTATTCGGCAATGGTTTTGATGTAGCGGTCGCGGGCTACAGTAATGCGGTTTTCGGTGCCTTCCAGTGTGACGCGCAGGTCTTTAAAGCCTTGGTTGGCTTGCAGTTGGGGGTAGTTTTCGCTCACTGCCAGCAAACGGCCCAAGGCCCCGCCCAGCTGGGACTGGGCTTCTTGGAACTTTTTAAATGCTTCCGGGTTGTTCAGTGTCTCCGGGGTCACCGTGATCGAGGTGGCTTTAGACCGCGCCTCGACCACCTTGGTCAGCGTGTCTTGCTCAAAATTAGCCTGACCTTTGACGGTGTTGACAATGTTGGGCACCAAATCGGCGCGGCGTTGGTACTGGTTCAAGACATCACTCCAAGCGGCTTTGGTTTGCTCGTCCAAGCGCTGAAAGTCGTTGTAGCCGCAGCCGGTAAGCAGCAGGCTCGCGGCGATCAGCAAGCCGCCCAAACTGCGCTGGGCTCTGTGTTGAAAATGGATCTGCATACCTGCTCCTAAAATTGGGTGGCCTGCATGGGCCTTGCAATGAGAATTACGGCCCGCAGGGGCTTGGCTAGATGCACGGTATCATAAAACCATGTCTGTTTCTGTAAACCAAGCCCTGCGCGCCGGCCACCGCAAACCTGCCAACCTACCTGCTGCTGCCCTGCCTAGGCTGCTAATTGCTGGGGCTGGCGGAGCCTTAGGCAACGCGGTGCTGCGCCGCCTGGTGGGCATGCAGCGCGCCAGCCATACCCGTGTGCTGGCGAGCCTGCCCATGGGCACTGGCCTGCGCCACGTCAGCGCGCAAGTGGTGGCAGGCGAGGTTACGCAGTGGCCTACTGCCCAGCACGCCAGCGACTGGGCGGTGGTGATGTTTGACCCGCCGCGCATGTTTTATGGGCGCGAACGTGCGCTGTGGACCCCGGTGCCTGAACAACTTACCGTGCTGGGCCACTGGCTGCGCGGCTGCGGCGTGCACACACTGGCCGTGGTGCTGCCACATGCCCAGGGCAGCCTGCCCGAGGCGCTTAAACGCGGCTTGGCCAGCCTGGACGAGCACGCGCTGGCAGCCTGCGGCTTTGACCGCCTGCTGATTGTGCGCACCGCACACAAGCCTGCTGCGCTTGTGCAGCGCAAAATGCTAGACAAGCTGGCGGCTTGGATGCTGGGTATTTTTAGCTTTATGGTGCCCAGCAGCGAACAGCCGGTGCGCGCTAGCAAAGTGGCCCAGCTGGTGGACTTGGCGCTGCAAAACTTGCCGCCGGGCACTTGGGTGGCCGACCCGGAGCTGGTGTGGCAAGCCGCGCAAAGCGATAGCGCGCACATGGGCACGGTACTGGCGCAGTGGCTCAGTAAATCGACCTGAAGCTTAGGCTAGAGGAGATGGGCTGCGCCTGTCTAGCACGCTAAGCTAGGCGCAGAAACTGTGTGCGAAAGTCAAGCGCCCAAATGCGCTGCCGTGCGCAGACGCTCCACCACCACACCATTTTTTAAATGCGACTCCACAATCTCGTCAATGTCATGCGCATCCACAAAGCTGTACCACACGGCTTCGGGGTAGACCACGCACACGGGGCCCGCAGCGCAGCGGTCCAGGCAGCCGGCTTGGTTAACCCGCACTTTGCCTGCACCGCTCAGGCCAGCGTCTTTGACGGCAGCTTTGCAATGTTTGGCAGCATCTAGCCCATGGCTGCCGCAAAAGGCGCGGCCGTCAGTGCGCACATTGGTGCAAAAAAAGATATGCCGCTGGTAGTACGAAGATGGCGTTAGGTCATGCTGCGCTGAACCAAGCTGCTGGCTTACTGGCGCTACCGGCGCGGCGGGGGAGGTACTAAATGTCATAGGCTTATTTTACCGACTGGCCCGTGTTTTAGGCTCTGCGTAAATGATTTCACCCCGCACAGAAAGTTTGCCCAGCGCCACCGCCAGCGCAGCATAGGGCCACAGCCAGCCCAGCCACTGCGCCAGGCCGCTAAAGCGGATAAAGCGGCCTTGCTCCCAGCTTTGCAAAGTTTGGGCAAAGTACGGTGTGCTGGGCACCAGGTTCACCAAGCTAAGCTGCCAAGCCAGCGCCAGCAGCAGCAGCGCCCAGCAGGCCCGCTGGCCCAAGCCCAAGCACAGCGCCGCTGCCAGCAAGCCTAGCCCCAAACCAAACTCAACCTCTGCTCCGAGCCAAGCCCAAGCATATTCAGGGCCATAGCTTAGCGTGGCCGACAGGCTACTGGACAGCACCGCCAGCACTGCTAGCACTACCAAAACCGTGCAACGCTTGCGCCAGCCAGGCACCACGGCGTAAGCCAGCAAGCACGTTGCCAGCATACCCAGCGCCACACACAGCAGCACGCCAATCGGGGCAATGGGTTGCAACTCTACTGCGCGTACTGGCAGCCAGTCTAAAAATGGCGAACCCGCCAAAGCTTCGGCCAAGGTCGTTTCCAGTCTTTCAAACACCTGGCCCAAGCCCAGCGGCACAGCAGGCGGAAACAACAGTGCCAGCGGCCAGGTGGCCAGCAGTACCAAGCTGTTGCGGGCTGCGGGTGCAAACCAGCGTTTGCGAAACCGGCTCCAATGGTCAATTACGCCCAGCGCCTCTAGCGCGCTGGCCAGCCAGGCACCCGTTAACGCACCCAGTGTATTGAGCAGCCAGTCAGACAGCGCAGGCACCCGCTGGGGCAGGTAGGTTTGCGCCGCCTCCATACCCAGCGACAAGGCGCTGGCTGCCAGAGTAGCCCACAGCCAGGGCGTAGGGGCTAGCGTGGTGCGCAGTAGCGCTAGTGTTAACAAAAACCCCAGCGGAGCATAGCCCAGCGCGTTGGCAAATGTATCAAACTGGCTCCAGTAACGCGGCCATGGCGCGCCTAAAAACTCAAACACGCCCAAGCCTTGGTCACGCCATTCAGTAAAGGGGTACAAACTGGCGTAAATTACCAGCGCTGCGTACAGCACCACCAGCACCGTAGCCGTACTGCGGTGTGGCTGCATGCGCGTGAGACTTGTAGCGCGGTGGCTGCGTAGCAACATGGAATAAAGTTTAAAGAACAGGCTTGCCCACCAGCCTTTAAAACGGCTTCACCACTACCAAAATTACCGCCGCCGTCAGCAGCAGCACAGGCGCCTCGTTAAACCAGCGGTACCACACATGGCTGCGGGTGTTGGTGTTCTTTTCAAATGTACGCAGCAGCACACTGCAGCCATGGTGGTAGCCCAGGGCCAGCACCACTACCACCAGCTTGGCATGCATCCAGCCATTGCCCGGCCCGCGGCCTATGCCGTAGCCCAGCCACAGCCACAGCCCCAAAACCAAAGCGGGCAGCGCTAGCAAGGTGGTAAAGCGCAACAGCTTACGGGCCATTAGCAACAGGCGCAATCGCTCGTTGGGTACGCTGTTGCTAATGTCGGCCTGCACCAAAGCCAAGTTTACAAAGATGCGCGGCAGGTAAAACAGGCCAGCAAACCAACTGGTAACAAAAATAATGTGAAAGGCTTTGATCCAGAGCATAGGCCAAGTGTATGCCAGCTGTGCGTTGGGAGCAAAAACCCCCAGCAGCGCTGGAGACAAAACCCCCAGCAGCGCTGGAGGCAAAAAAAAGCCCCAGCAGAGCTGGGGCGGGAAATGCCTTTTTTGTTGTCACACATCGAGGCACCCGCTCAGGGAGGAAAAGCGGGAAGTGGCGAACCACTCACTATCAAATATAACAAACACACCAGCGAATTACAAGGCGGCAAATTGTTAAATTTGGCTAGCAGGTAGCACCAATTGTTATAGAGTCTCGCGCGAGACAGCTAGACGCGCATGGGGCTGTGGTTTGCGCAGAGTGGTTATTACTTAAAATCATTAGACAAACAAATGCCAGCCAACCAAGCGCCACAGCATGGCCATAAGTCTGTCCAACCTTGGGGCTCTGAACGGCCACCCAACAGCGCTTACGGCACAATAGCTGCATGATCCACGCGCCCTACCCCCACAGCCGCCCGCGCCGCCTGCGCCGCGACGCATTTACCCGCAACTTGGTGCGCGAGCACACGCTGACACCGCACGATCTGATCTATCCCGTGTTTGTGCTAGACGGTGTGCAGCAGCGCCAAGAGGTTAAATCCATGCCCGGTATGCAGCGTTTAAGTGTAGACCTGCTGCTGCCTGTGGCCGAGCAGTGCGTGAAGCTGGGCATACCGGTTATGGCACTGTTCCCGGTGATTGACACCCACCTGAAAACCCCCAATGGCCAAGAGGCCTGGAACCCTGACGGCCTGGTGCCGCGCTGTGTGCGCGAACTTAAAAAACACTTCCCTTCGCTGGGTGTAATGACCGACGTGGCGCTGGACCCGTTTACCTCCCACGGCCAAGACGGTTTGCTAGACGGCGATAACTACATTGTCAACGATGCCACCGTAGAGCTGCTGGTCAAGCAGGCCCTGGTGCAGGCCAGCGCAGGGGTAGACATTGTGGCCCCCAGCGACATGATGGACGGCAGAATTGGTGCTATTCGCAGTGCACTGGAGGGTGCAGGCTATGTGCATACCCGCATCATGGCCTACAGCGCCAAATACGCTAGCGCCTTCTACGGTCCGTTCCGAGACGCAGTGGGCAGCGCTGCCAGCCTGGGCAAAGCCAATAAAAAGGTTTACCAAATGGACCCCGGCAACAGTGACGAAGCCTTGCGTGAAGTGGCGCTGGACATTGCCGAAGGTGCCGATATGGTGATGGTCAAACCCGGCATGCCGTACTTGGACATCGTGCGCCGCGTGAAGGACGAATTTAAAGTCCCTACCTTTGCTTACCAGGTCAGCGGCGAATACGCCATGCTCAAAGCGGCTGCCCTAAATGGCTGGCTGGATCACGACGCGGTCATGATGGAAAGCTTGCTGGCCTTCAAACGCGCCGGGGCTGATGGCATACTGACCTACTTTGCCATTGAAGCAGCGCAGTATTTGCAAGCCCACAATACGGGTGTAAAAATACCTTCGTAGCATCTTAATACGCTCCTAAATAAATAGCTGTCTGTCCACCATTTACTTGGGTAAAAGGTCTAAATTGCTTATAATCTAGCTTGTGGCCTGCTTTGTATTTACCCCTCACAGCACCCAGCGCCTGGACACGCTGCCGGGTACTTTGCCGGACGAGGGTTTTGTCTGGTGCATGACCAGCCGCGGCGAACTGGAACTGGGCTGGGCCGACCTGCAGTCCAAGCTGCAAGCGCTTGGGCTGCCCGCGCCCATGGAGCTGCACCAACACGACCTGCTCAACCCGCAGCACCCCAGCCATTACGACTACACCAGCGATTACGATGTGGTGATTTTTCGCCGTCTGGTACGCAGCCAGCCCGCAGCCAGCCCGGTTCATGCGCCAAGCGCAGCCGCACTGCGCAAGCAAAAAGCCCTTGCTATTTTGGAGCATATCGTCACCATACCGGTGGGGTTTTTGGTTTACGACCGCGTTTTAATCACCGTGCACAGCGAGCAGTGCGCCACGGCCGACGACTTTACCCGCCGCATGGGCAACGAGGCCAATAGCCGCCGCCCCAGTTCACCCGACGACCTGATGCTGCGCATGGTCAACGCCATGGTAGACAGCTACCTAGAGCTGCGCAAAACCCTCAGCGCCCAAATAGACACTTGGCAAACCGAGCTTTTGCACCCCCGCACCCGCCACATTGACTGGCGTGCGCTTTTGTCTGCGCGCAACGATTTGCACGCACTGGAAGACCTGTGCGACGAACAGCAAGATGCCATTCAAGAATGGCTGGACACCCTGCAAGAGCAACCCTACGCAGACAACCGCGCCGCCCGCAGTGAGCGCGAGGGCCTGGTAGCGCGCGGGCGTGACGTGGTTGAGCATATTGAGCGGGTGGTGCACCACGTGCGCCGCTTGGAGCAATCTGCCGAGACCGCAGTGCAGATTCACTTTAACGCCCAAAGCAACCGCACCAACGACATCATGCGCACGCTAACCGCTATCACTGCGGTGTTTTTGCCGCTTAATTTAATCACGGGGTTTTTTGGTATGAATTTTGAGTTCATGCCCTTCGTACACAACAAATCGGGCCTGTGGTGGGCGCTGGGCGCTATGCTGGTTGTTGCCGTGACGTTAATAACGGTGTTTTGGCGCAAACGGTACTTGGCACGCACGGCGCGTTAAACGCACTGAATGCAGCGAATGCTGTAAACACTTCAATCAGACAGGCGTCAGCGCTTGCACAGCAGTGCAGCTTGAAGCGTGCTTAAACGGAAAGCCGCCACATTTTGCTGGGCTTGTGACAGCAGCGAGCCGCCTTCAAACAGCGCCGTAACCAGCAAGGCTTTGTCGCGTGCGGCCTGTGCAGGCCAGCCATCGCGCTGTAGCCTTTGCACCAATCTGTCTACCAAGTCAGCATACGCTTGGGCTACAGCCGCACCCAGCAGGGGTGAGTTTTTACGCTCTGCTGCAAAAGCCGAAAACAAAGTGCAAATCTCAAAATGTGTTTTCTCCAGGGTCACTGCAAGTTGCTTGCCCACCTGCAGCACCAAGGCCTCGGTGCTGCGGGCACGGCATTGGTCCACCAGGTCCAGCAGCGCCAGGGCCATGGCCTGGATCACGCAGACCCCGATAGCTTCTTTTCCGCCCGGAAAATGGTGGTACATCGAGCCTTTGGGCGCTTGCGCCAACAATAGTATGTCGTTTAATCCAGTGGCATGGTAGCCCCGCTGGCGAAACAACCGCCCTGCCGCTGTAAGGATGCGGCTGCGGGTGTCATTCTCGCCGGGCGAGCTGGGGTTATTGTTTACTGAAAGGACAGAGGCAGAAGTGGGCATAGTGGTATGTGCATGATAGCAAATGCCTCAAACGCACATAGTTACTAAACCGACTGGTCTAGTTAGTGCTACACTGCGCAACATGAACACAATCCATACACTTGCCTTGCCAGCGCTTGATGGCACCCCTTTAACCGCTAGCCATTTTCAGGCCGCCAGCGACCAGTTCATTGTGGTGGGCAGTGCTACCGCGGTACCGCGCGGTTTTTACAGCCGGTTTGCGCAGTTTGCCCAAGCGCGCGGTATCAACGTCATCACCACCGACTACCGGGGTATTGGCGACTCCAAGCAAGGCCCGCTCAAAGGTTTTGCTATGGACTATGCCGACTGGTCGCGCTACGATTTGGCTGCAGCGGTTAACTATGCTGCCCAGCGCGGCAAGGTTTGGCTGGTGGGCCACAGCTTGGGCGGCCACGCGCTAGGCCAGCTGCCGGAGCCCAACGCGCTGCAAGCAGCGTATTTTTGCGGTACCGGTTCTGGCTGGCACGGCTGGATGCCCCGGCCCGAGCGCTACCGCGCCTGGGCCCTGTGGAACCTGCTGGGACCTGCGGTAACGCCCTGGCTGGGCTACCTGCCTTCACGCGCATTTGGCCTGGGGGAAGACTTGCCCATGGGGGTGTACCGTGACTGGAAGCGCTGGTGCGCGCACCCGCACTACTTTTTTGACGACCCCACGGCCCAAGCCCTTACGGCTAAGTTTGCGCAGGTACGCATTCCCATAGCAGCGGCTGTCAGCACTGACGACCTGTGGGCCCAACCCGCCTCACGCGATGCTTTTTTTAAAGGCTACAGCGGTGCCAACATAACCCCCATTGACCTGAGCCCGGCTGACCTTCAGGTGCCCAAAATAGGCCACATGGGCTACTTTCGTGCCCACGTGGGCGCAGCACTGTGGCCCCGCATGCTGCAGTGGCTTGGGCAGCACGGTTTGGTGGTGGCTGCGCCACCATAGAACTATCATTTCAATAGCTGGTTGTGCAGTATTTCCTTGGGCTAGACGTTAAAATTGCCTAAAAAAATGACCTCGAAAAGCTAAAAAAGTCCGCAATGAACCCTACTACGCATTGCAAATACCTATGGGGCTAGCGCAGCAGGCAAGCCAAACAAGCGCGCCGCGTTGCCCCAGGCTATGGGTTGTGCAATCTGCGGGGGCAGGTCGCCCAGCCAGACTCGGTAGCTGCGCATCAGCTCGCCGTAGTACTGCCAGCGCTGGTTTACCCAAGTGTCTGAGCCAATCATAAAACGGCTGGGAAACTCACTTAACAGCGCTCGCCACTCGGGGCTGAGCTTGCCGTCATCGCCGGTCAGTCCGGGGCGGTAGGACAGCTCGCCCATCAGCATGGGGTAGGCGCGCAGCAGGGTGCGAACCCGCTCGGTGCTGGTACCGCCAATGCCGGTGTGCGCCCAAATGAGCTTGGTTTTTTGGCCGCGGCTGGCGGTGTGCGCCATTAGCAGGTCAATGGCGGCATCGTCTACATGGGCTAGCACGCTTAAGGCCTGGTCTTCGGCCAAGCGCATCAGCTTGCGCGCAACTGCGCCGTTGGCGTTGGCGCTGTCGTACACATGGAACTCACCCAACCCTTGGTAGGGGCCTGCGGGTGTGCCTCGGGCCAGCTCGGCCAGCACCATATCGTAGAAGGTTTCGTCAGCAAACCAGCCGCTGTAGTCGGCTCGGTTGCGGTACAGGCGCACAAAAGGTACTACGGTAACCCCTGCTTGGGCGGCCTCTGCCTGGGCTGCGGCCAATGCGCGGGTACCGTCGTTGGGCCGCGAGTTGGCCACCACGGCGCGCACACCGCTGCTGTGCATGCGCTGCAGCACGTCGGCCACAGGGTGGGGCGATTGGGCCTCTTCGTTGTAGTGCAAATGGGTGTCAAACAGCGGGCCAGTGTAGTCTGCGGCATGGGCGTTGAACAACCCGATAGTGGCCACAAGTACTATTAATTGTATAGCTGTCTGTGCAACATTTCCTTGGGTCAAAGGCATAAATAGCTCCTAAAATTACCCGGGCTAGTCTGGGCTGGCCAAGTGCTGCACAAAGAAAGCCAGTGTGCGCTGGCGTGCCAGCAGTGCAGACGGCGCATGCCAGGCTGCGCGCTGGTCACAGTTAAAGCCATGCGCAGCGGGGTACACATGGGCTTGCACTTGCGGGTAAGCCGCTAGCAGCGCGGCAACACCATCCATGGGCAGTGAGGCATCGTTGTGGCTCAAGTGCGCCATTACCGGACACTGCACAGTACGCCCTAGCTCGGTGTGCATACCGCCGCCGTAGTACGGCACCGCCGCGCTGATACCGCGCAGCCGCGCTGCGCTGCGCCAAGCCAGCAGGCCGCCCCAGCAGTAGCCTACTAGGCCCACTTTGCATGTGCTGACAGTCGGTTGCACGCCGCCTGGCGCGGCACCTATGGGTCCAAGTGCTTGCGCAGGTGTAAGTGCTACTGCAGGTGTGTGGCCCGCCGCAGCGTGGGCGGCAAAGTCCACAGCAGCTTGCACATCGCTCAAAATCAGCTCGGCCAGGGCTTCTGCCGCCGCTTTGTATGTGCGGCCTTGGGCAATATCGGCCTCGGTATAGCCCAGCGCCACGCCGGGGGATATGCGCTCGAATGTGGCAGGTGCGATGGCAAAGTACCCATCGGCGGCGTAACCGTTCACCACGGCTTGTATATGGCCGTTTAGGCCAAAAATCTCTTGCAGCACCACAATCGCGCCCTTGGCTCTGCCCTGCCCCTCGCTGGGCAAAGGGTTTTGCGGCCAGGCAGCGTAAGCAGGAATGCGTGCGCCGTCAGTGCTAAAGAGTTGGAGCATGGTTCCCATAAAGCGCCCTTGGTCTAATTTTTTGGATCATTTATTTTGGCTCAAGCCGCACCTAAGCGGCGGGCTAAGAAATCTAGCCGATCTTGCCCCCAAAAAATTTCTCCATCAACGCAGTAGCTAGGCGAGCCGAACACGTTGGCGGCTATGGCTTGCTGGGTGTTCGCGTCATAGTGCTCTTGCACGGTTTGGCTATGGGCCTGTTCTATGCGCTGGCGGGCCAGGCCGCATTCTCTGAGCAGCTCACTTAAAGTAGCCTCAGAGGCGATGTTGCGTTGCTGGGCCCAGCAAGCAGCTAACACTGCCCCGGTGATGCGCATGGCAGCGCCCGCCCCGTCGTGCAAACCGACCGCAATAATGAGCCGGGCTGCGTCATCACCCGCCACCGGGAAAAACTGCGGTTTTATGTGCAGCGGCAGCTGCAAGAATTCGCTGTAGCGCGCAAGCTCGGCCAGCCTGTAGGCTTGGCGCTGCGGTGCCCGCTGGCCCAGCGGCAGCCCGCCAGAGACAGGGAATATTTTGCCACCCAAATCCACTGGCAGCACCTTAATCTGCGCACCTGCGGCACTTGCCATAGCGGCCAAGCGGGCGTGGCCCAGGTAGGTCCAAGGGGATTGCGGGGCTAGATAATAATCAATGCTTACACTCACGGAATGCTCCTTTAATGCTGTACCGCACTGTACCGGCTATTGCCATCGCGTGCTGGCAGCTACACGGCGCATGAGGCCAGCACACCAGCCGGCAAATCCATTCACCACAGGAACCCCATGGCCAAAGTCGTTTTAGTTACCGGTGCCTCGCGCGGCATAGGCGCTGCCACAGCCCTCTTGGCAGCCCAGCAAGGCTGGGCGGTGGCGGTGAACTACCTGGCCAACTCGCTGGCAGCAGACGAAGTAGTGCGGCAGATTCGCGCAGCAGGCGGTACTGCCATGGCAGTGCAGGCCGACGTAGCGCAGCACGCCCAGGTGCTGCGCATGTTCGAGGCGGTGGATGCCAAACTGGGCAGGCTGGACGGTTTGGTTAACAACGCCGGTGTAGTCGATGTGCCATCACGGGTGGACGCGATGCCCATCGAGCGCCTAGAGCGCATGTGGGCCACCAATGTCACCAGCAGTTTTGTGTGCGCGGGGCAGGCTGTGCTGCGCATGAGCACCCTGTATGGCGGCGCGGGCGGCAGCATTGTCAACCTGTCCAGCGCAGCGGCGCGCCTGGGCTCGCCGGGGCAGTATGTAGACTACGCGGCCAGCAAGGCGGCCATAGACGCATTTACCGTCGGCTTGGCCAAAGAGGTCGCCGCTGAGGGTATTCGTGTCAACGCCGTGCGCCCTGGCATTATCAAAACCGAGATTCACGCATCCGGTGGCCTGCCCCACCGCGCCGACCAGCTGGCCCCACAGGTGCCCATGCAGCGCCCAGGCACGGCTGACGAGGTAGCCCATGCGATTGTGTGGCTGCTGTCTGGCGCGTCAAGTTACACCACTGGCGCTGTGCTGGATGTGACGGGCGGACGTTAACCAGTTACCATAGCAGTTTGTTAATTATTTGTTCATAATTGTGCCGAGGTTAATTTTTGTGTTGTACCGCTTCTTAAAATTTGCTGCGTTTAAGCGCAGTTTGGCTGGGCTAGGCTTGCTGGCTCTGCACGCCAGCGCCAATGCCGCGCCTGCACTGCCACGCTTTGTAGAAGAAACCGACACGGCCGGGCTGCAAAGCCGGTTTGAGGGCGAGGGTGAATACATGGTGGGCGGCGGCGTGGCCACCTTCGACTGCGATGGCGACGGCTTGCCCGAGGTGTACGCCACGGCCGGCGTGAACAAGGCCAAGTTTTACCGCAACCGCAGCACACGTGGCGGCCCTATCAAACTGCAAGAAGAACGCTCGGGCCTGGAACTGACCAATGCCGTTGGTGCCTACCCGCTAGACATAGACGGTGACGGCAACACCGATTTGGTGGTGCTGCGCGTGGGCGAGGTGCAGGTTTTCAAAGGTTTGGGCGGCTGCAAATTTCAGCGCGCAAACGAGGCCTGGGCCGTGCAAAGCAGCAATGGTTGGCACACCGCTTTTGCCGCCACATGGGAAAAAGGCAACCGCTGGCCCACGCTGGCCATAGGCACCTATGTAGACCGCACCAAGCCAGAATTTCCGTGGGGCAGTTGCACGCCCGGCATGCTGCTGCGCCCAGAGGCCGACAGCAAAAAATTTGCCCAACCCACTCCCTTGGCCCCCGGCCACTGTGCACTGTCGATGCTGTTTACCGACTGGAACCGCAAAGGCGAGCCCGCCCTGCGCGTAAGCAATGACCGCGAATACTATAAAAACGGCCAAGAGCAACTCTGGCGCCTGGCACCTGCCCAAGCGCCCACCCTGTACACCGTAGCCGAGGGCTGGAAGCCACTGCAAATATGGGGCATGGGTATTGCCAGCCATGACCTGAACGGCGACGGTTTCCCCGAGTTTTTTTTGACCAGCATGTCTGACAATAAGCTACAGCAGCTAGACAGCGCACTAGGCGCAGGCGCGGCGCAGCCCCAGTACATAGACACGGCCTACAAGCGCGGCATCACTGCGCACCGGCCTTACGTGGGCGGCGACATTCACCCGTCTACCGCTTGGCATGCCCAGTTTGCCGATGCCAACAACGACGGCTATGCCGACCTGTTTATCGTCAAAGGCAACGTCTCCACCATGCCCGACTTTGCCACGCTAGACCCGAACAACCTGCTGCTGCAAGAGCCTAACGGCAACTTCACCGAGGTAGGCCAAGCTGCTGGTATTGCCAGCTTTAAGCGCGGGCGTGGCGGCATGATGGTAGACCTCAACGGTGACGGCATGCTGGACATGCTGGTGGTAAACCGTTGGGACAAAGCCCAGCTGTGGCGCAATGTAGGCAGCGGCAGCGCAGCCAGCCCAGCGGCCATGGGCAACTGGCTAGAGCTTAGGCTTAAGCAGGCCAACGGCAACCGCGATGCTGTGGGTGCATGGGTTGAGGTCGATTTAGGTGGTCGCACCATCCGCCAAGAACTCACGGTTGGCGGGGGTCACGCCAGCGGGCACATGGGCTGGATGCATTTTGGCCTGGGCAGCGCAGCCCAGGTGAAGCTGCGGGTGCAATGGCCCCAGGGCGAGTGGAGCGACTGGAAAAGCGCCAACGCGAACGGCCACTATGTCATGGACAAAGACACGGGCATCACGCCTTGGAAGGCCCCATGAAATCCCCCTTCTTTATTAATACCTTTTCGCCAGTCCGCGCATTGCGCCAACAGGGCTGGGCTACCGCCTGCGCCGCTGCGCTGGCACTGCCCTTAGCTATATGTGCGCTGCCCTTGCCAAGCTGGGCGCAATCGACAACAGCTCCGGCTGTCGCAGCCCAACCCGCCAATGCCTACAGCGCCAACGTAGCCACCGAATGGTTCAGCCTGGCTTTGCAGCTGGTGCAGCAAACACCCGGCTTTAGCCCTCCAGTGGCATCCCGTGCGCTGGGCTACATGGGCATTACCCTGTACGAGTCCATCGTACCTGGCATGCCCGACCGCATCAGCTTGGCAGGCCAGCTCAACGAGCTGGACTCCTTGCCGCTGGCCCAGCCTGACGAGCCGCTGCACTGGCCTACGGTGGCCAACGCGTCGCTGGCCACCATGACCCGCATGATGTTCAGCAACGCCAGCGCTGAGAACAAAGCCCGCATTGATTTGCTAGAGCGCAGCTTGCCGCTCAAATACGCGCAAGACTTTGACCCTAGCGCGGTCACGCCCGAAATTACCAACCGCTCAGAAACCTTTGGCAAACTCATGGCCATGGCCATCATGACCTGGGCCCGCACCGATGGCGGCCACGAGGCCTGGGGCCCACTGCGGCGCAACCAAGCCAACTACGTACCGCCCAGTGGCGACGGCCAGTGGGTGGCCACACCGCCTGCATTTGCCGCACCCCTGCTACCGCGCTGGGGCAATGTGCGCCCATTTGTGCTCAAGAGCGCCGCTGCATGCCCAGCACCACCGCCACCTGCCTATTCCGAGCTACCTAGCTCTGAGTTTTACAAAGAGGCCGCTGAAGTACTGCGCGTAAGTACCCAAATCACCCAAGAGCAGCGCCAGTTTGCCCTGTACTGGGCCGATGACCCCAGCAAAACCCCCACGCCCGCAGGCCACTGGGCGTTTATTGCCAATGATATTTTGAAAGTCCGCAAAGCCAACCTGGCTACGGCCGGCGAAACCTTTGCCCGCCTGAACATGGCCATGGCCGACGCGTTCATCGCCGCTTGGCACACCAAGTACAGCTTGAACTTGCTGCGCCCCGTCACCTATATTCAGCTCACCATGGACAGCAACTGGGTGCCTACACTGATGCACACCCCTCCGTTTCCTGACTACCCATCAGGCCATTCGGTGCAGTCGAGTGCCGCCTCAGGCGTGCTAGAAGCAGCATTTGGCGACAACACCAGCTTTACAGACAACACCCACAACGACCGTGGCTGGGGGCCCCGAACGTTTAAAAACTTTAAAGCGGCAGCCAACGAAGCAGGTCTTTCGCGGCTGTATGCAGGCATCCACTACCGCGCTGCGGTGGTGGGCGGGCAGGTACAAGGCACCTGCGTAGCGCAAAAAGTACTCGCGCTTAAGCTCAAACCCTGATCAGGGTTAGCTCTAATACCCCAGGAAAATAAGTGCGAGACAATTAGTCTATTGGTTGGAGTATTTTTGAATAATTAAAAATTCGTTGGCCGATGCAACTAACCCATACCTTCCAAGGTACAACTTTTTTGGAAACAAAGATGAAAAAACACCATCTCACCGTATTGGCTCTGAGCCTGTCAGCCCTGAGCGCTTTTGCACAAACCACCGTCGGCGTGAGCTGGTCTAACTTCCAAGAAGAGCGCTGGAAGACCGACGAAGCCGCCATCAAAACCCAGTTAGAGAAATCTGGCGCAAAGTACATCAGCGCGGACGCTGGCGGTTCACCAGAAAAGCAATTGGCAGACATCGACAGCTTGATCGCCAAAGGCGCTAAAGCCCTGATCGTGCTGGCTATGGACAAAGACGCAATTTTGCCAGCTATCAACAAAGCTAACCAGCAAAAAATCCCAGTGGTCGCGTACGACCG
>JAYWGO010000013.1:0-30160 GCA_043778205.1 Polaromonas sp.
GGCGTAGCCCTGGGCCTACCCCACGACATGGTCTACCGCCACCCCTTCCCCGGCCCCGGCCTGGGCGTGCGCATCTTGGGCGAAGTGAAAAAAGAATACGCCGACCTGCTGCGCAAAGCCGATGCCATCTTTATCGAAGAGCTACGCAACTTCAAAGACGAAGCCACAGGTAAAACTTGGTACGACCTCACCAGCCAAGCCTTCACCGTCTTCTTGCCCGTGAAAAGCGTAGGTGTAATGGGCGATGGCCGCACCTACGACTACGTGGTAGCCCTGCGCGCTGTAGTAACTAGCGACTTTATGACCGCCGATTGGGCGGAGCTGCCGTATGCGCTGCTCAAGAAAGTTAGTGGAAGAATCATTAACGAAGTACGCGGCATTAACCGCGTGACATACGACGTGAGTTCAAAACCACCCGCGACAATCGAGTGGGAGTGACAGGACACAAGGAACTAGAGGGCTTACAAAAGACGTTGAACAGTCCAATCAAAAAATGTCGCGACTTCCGCTGAGTTATTGCGATTTTTTGGGCAGATAATCTAAACATCGCGCTGCTGCCGCTAAAAGCCATTTTCAACTCGCGAGTGTTCTGTTGAGAATGGCACTAGTGAGCTCATTTCAGATTTCCACTAGCTCAAAATCTGTTTTTGCAACGCCGCATTCAGGGCAAGCCCAAGTATGCGGCACATCCGCCCAAAGCGTGCCTGCGGGGATGTCATCGTCTGGGCGGCCCGACACTTCGTCGTACACGAAGCCGCACACGATGCAAATGTAGGTTTTCGTCGGCTTTCCTTCAGATGGATGGCTTAATTGCGCTAGTTACCGTGCTTGTGTATGCCTTCGTCATGGAGTCAGCGAGCTCTTTGCTTGCATTACTGCCTCTGCTATGCAGTGCTTGGACTGCGCCGTAAAAGTCGCGCTGCTCGCGGTTTTGGCTGAGCTTGGCCATGCCTTCTAGGTGATGAATCACAATCTCAATACCGACCACGGCTTTGATCATGTCGCTTAAATAATCGGGCGGCGCATCGCCCATTTTCCAAGGCTTGGGTTCTGTGGCTTCATGCCTGCGCGTCAGGCGGGCGAGCACGCCGCGTAGAAACTTTTCATCGTCGTGCACCATGAGCTTGCCGCGCGCATGCACCACCTCGTAGTTCCATGTTGGCACGAAACGGTGCGTCTCTTTCTTGCCCGGATACCAGCTTGGCGAGATATAGCCTTCGTTGCCCCGGAAGATCACCAAAACATCGTAAGCAGCACCCGCACATTCTTGCCAGACCGCGTTGGCCCTAGCAACATGGCCTGTAAGCACGCCTAGCGCACCGCCGTCTGGGTTGAGCTCAAACGGGATGTGATTGACATTGAGCCCAGTGGCTGTGGGCGTAACCAAAGCGCCCAGCGGGTGGCTTGTCATGATGCGATGCAGCCCAGCGATATTCGCAACAGAAAATTCTTGAGGTATGAGCATGGAACAGAAGTGAAAATTAGGAAAAACAAAGGAAGCCTGTATATTCGTGCTTATCTGGCTTATCGTAAAGAGCCAGTTTTAATATAAAAAGGTAGTCCAGTTGATCAGCAAATCTGCAAATCTCGACCCCTCTGCCCAAGCCAGCAGACGGATATACGCGTTCTTGAAATCTCAAATCGTGGATGGCCTGCTAAGTGCAGGCTCAAAACTGCCATCAACTCGCGCACTCGCCAGCGAACACGGCATCGCCAGAAGTACGGCAATGGTGGTTTATGAGCAATTAGCTGCCGAGGGATATATCGAGACTTCGCAAGGTGCTGTGGCTAAAGTGGCTGCGGGTATTGCCGCAGCAGGCAAAGCGTCTGTACAAAAGCCATCTGGTGTGGGTAGGGCGCCCATACTGTCTGCCTACAGCCGCCGCGCCAATCAATTCGATTTGCAAATACAAAAGCACGAGATTCAGCGCGAGACACGGGCGCGCTAAATGATTAACTTCCTCTACGGTGCGCTGTCTCCAGATGACTTTCCTACGCTTGCTTGGCGACGCGTGTATGACCGCGCCTTGCTTCAAAAGCAGACTCAGCTTTACTATGCGAATCCGCAGGGCGAGCTGGAATTGCGCGCAGAGTTACAAGGCTATCTGCGCCGCTCACGTGGAATAGCGTGTGATGCAGAGCAAATCCTTATCGTCAATGGTTCCCAGCAAGCCATCGATCTGTGCGCACGAGTGTTGCTCGACCCGGGCAACAGCGTTGCCATAGAGGAGCCCTGCTATCTGAAAGCGCATCATGTGTTTGAAGCGGCAGGCGCTCAGCTGTGCGCAGTGCCTGTTGACGAGCAAGGACTGCTCACACAAGCGCTGCCGAAAAGCCGTTGCACGCTCGCCTACGTCACGCCTTCGCATCAATTCCCCCTCGGTGGAGTCATGCCCATTGCGCGTCGGCGCGAATTGCTCATCTGGGCGCAGCGCAGTGGCGCATGGATCGTTGAGGACGATTACGACGGAGAATTCCGCTACGGAATGCGCCCGGTCGATGCGCTGCAATCTATAGATCAGCACGGCAGCGTCATCTACATCGGCACGTTTTCTAAGGCGCTTTCACCGCAGTTGCGCATTGGTTATCTCGTTTTACCGCCATCTTTAATCAACAGTTTTACGCAGGCTAAAAACTTGACAGACCGGCACACACCGCGCCTTGAGCAAGTGGCGCTTGCATCACTGATTCGCAGCGGAGCTTACGAAAGGCACATTCGCCGCGCCCGGAGAGACAACGAAAGGCGGCGCATCACCTTACTCCAAGCGATTGAGATATACCTGCCAAACAACGCACACATTGAGGGCGCTGCATCCGGCTTACACATCGTAGTCTGGATAAAAAATTTACGCGTTAATCAAGAAACCGCTTTGGTGGCTAAGGCTTTGCACTCAGGCGTGAGTGTGAGGCCGATTGGCCCAATGTACGTATCTGGTTTGAAGCACCGTAGCCAGCGCTGCGCGGGATTGGTGTTGGGCTATGCAAGCCTAAGTCAGGATGACATCCGAACTGGAATCGAGAAGTTAGCTACGGCGGTAGCCGAGGTCAGTTTATTGTGAGCTCTCTCATTGACGGTAAATCTGACGGTATTGCGGTTTTAGGAGGCAAATCACCATTGTCTAACTTGATCTATAGACGTTCAGTATCTTCCAAAATGAATCATTCGTTGACAATCGAGTGGGAGTGACGATGTGTACAGCCAATATTTTGCGTGTGGGTAGTTTTGGTATCAAACTACATGAAATAACACTCACCTTTTTATTTAGCTGCCGCGCAGGTCTCTATCACTAAGCTACGAAGCCACCGATGCGCCGGGTCGGCATGAAATCTCGGGTGCCACAGCAAAGATACTGTGAACTCAGGCGTTTTAAACGGAAGAGGGAACGTATGCATTGCGGCACGCAGACTTTCGGTGTGGCGCTCAGGAACGCTTGCAATAAGGTCACAGTCCCTGGACATTGCCACCGCCGTCGAAAATCCTCCGACGATGGCCGCGATTTTCCGCTCCAGCCCCATCAGACTTAAAGCCTCATCAATTGGCCACATTTCAAGACCTAGCCGCGTGATGCCTATATGTTTGCCTGTCGCATATCGGGCGGGCGTAATCTCGCCCTGACACAGAGGGTGAGCCATGCGCACGACACCAACGAAGCGGTCTCGGAACAGCGCTTGGGCGCGAACTTCTGGCCCCATCGTGGTTCCGACAACCCCTGTCTCTAGGTCGATAGTCCCCGCGCGTAGCTGTGCGCTATCTTTGTCTAGCTTTTGAACAAAGCTAAGCAGCACGCTTGGCGCTTCTAAGCCAACACGGGCAATAAGTTTTGGCCCAAAATTCTCTGCAAAACCTTCGCTGGTTCGCAGCGTAAACGTTCGCACTAGCTGTTTGAGGTCAGGCGTTTTTTCAGGCCGTAACATCGCCTCGGCATCTTGCACAAGCTGACTGACCTTTTCGCGCAGCTCAAGCGCTCGGGGCGTTGGCACGAGGCCGCGTCCTGCCCTTACCAACAACGGATCTCCCGTAGTCTCACGCAACCTCGCCAGAGACCGACTCATCGCCGACGGGCTAAGACGCAACCGTTGCGCTGCACGTGTCACGTTGCCCTCTGCGAGCAGCACATCCAGGGTGATTAGCAGATTGAGATCGGGTATGGACATATGTCAACCATAGCGCAGTTTGACCGAGGTGTAGCGTCAAACGCATAAATACATTGCAATTGGTGCGCCTTCCGCTAGGCCCGGCAAAGACTTACGCTTGCACATCGACTCCATTTTGTGAGTCAGCAACCTCCTAAAAGGATGTCACCACCATGATCACACAAAACGCAAATTTGCAACTGCCATCCTCAGCCCGCTGGGCACTTGTCAATCTCTCGCTTCCCATGTTGATGTCGTCGCTTGGCACTAGCATCGCCAACGTCGGCTTGCCAACATTAGTACAGGCGTTCAATGCCACCTTTCAGCAAGTCCAGTGGGTTGTCCTTGCCTACCTGCTCGCCATCACTACCCTGATCGTCAGCGTCGGAAAGCTCGGCGATGTCGTAGGTCGCCGACGACTGATGTTGGCCGGGATATTTTTGTTTACAGTGGCCTCCGTTTTATGTGCTGTTGCTCCCACGTTGTGGCTGCTGATTGCCGCGCGGGCAGTGCAAGGGCTAGGCGCGGCCGTCATGATGGTTCTCGCTATGGCGATGGTTGGTGAGGCGGTTCCAAAAGCAAAAACTGGCAGTGCTATGGGGCTGCTTGGAACGATGTCGGCGTTGGGTACTGCGCTGGGTCCCACGCTTGGGGGTGTTTTGATCGCCGGGTTCGGTTGGCCAGCCCTGTTCCTCATCAATTTGCCTCTGGGTATCGTGGCACTACTTTTGGCCTACCACTACTTGCCCCATGACAGCAAAAAACCGAAAACAGATCGGATCAGTTTCGACGCAATGGGCACGTTGTTGCTCTGTCTGACACTCGCTGCTTATGCGCTTGCCATGACGATAGGGCGCGGTAACTTTGGTGCGCTCAACATGGCTTTGTTGTTAGCTGCTCTCGGTGGTGCTGGCCTGTTTTTGGTCGCCGAGTCCAAAGCAGTGTCCCCACTGATCCAATTGAGCATATTCCGAAATATGACTTTGAGCTCGGGCTTTGCCATGAGCGCGCTTGTCACCACCGTGGTGATGACGACGCTGGTGGTTGGGCCCTTCTATCTCACCGGCGCTCTTGCACTCGACGCGGCTCGCGTTGGGCTCGTCATGTCATCCGGGCCTATTGTTGCTGCGCTGACAGGTGCGCCTGCTGGGCACCTTGTCGACCGGTTTGGTGCATCCCAGATGATCGTCTTGGGGCTTTTAGGCATGCTGACTGGCTCAGTCCTATTGCCAGTACTTCCGACTGGGCTGGGCGTACCGGGTTACATCGCGCCGCTGGTGCTTATCACGGCTGGCTATGCACTGTTTCAAGCGGCTAATAATACGGCGGTTATGGCGAACATCCGACCAGACCAGCGCGGCGTTATATCTGGCCTGCTTAACCTTTCACGTAATCTCGGGCTTATTACGGGTGCATCCCTGATGGGTGCCTTGTTCGCTCTTGGCGCAGCAGTGGGCAGTTCTTTGACTGCGCAAGCCCAGGCCGTCGTGGCAGGTATGCGGCTCACTTTTGCTGTCGCTGCAGGTCTGATTGTTGTTGCGCTCGCCATAGCGGCTGTAAGCCAGGTTTTTTCGATGCGCGCAGTTTCCAAATAGGTAAGTTTGATCGACATCTGGTGCCGCTATTGCTACGTTTTGTCGCAATCTATTAGGTGAATATAGCTTGCACTTCCATAATCGGATCTCTTTGCAAACCAAAGAGAAAACAGGTAACACACCATGTACAAGTTCCGCACTATCGCCTTCATCTTGTCTAGCCTGCTGCTAACTGCACAGGCCATGGCCAGCCAAGCTGGCTGGCGACAGATCACCATAGCGGGCGCCACGCCAAACGAAGCCCCTATTGTGTTGGCTTTGTACTACCCAACCCAAGCGCCTGCCCGCACTGTACCGATGGGGCCGTTCAGCGTCCGGGCTGCCATCCAAGCCACGCCAGACGCAACGTTTAAAGGCTTGATCGTGCTCAGCCATGGAAACAGTGGCACTGAACTGGGCCATAGCAGCTTGGCCGAGGGCCTGGCGCAAGGCGGCTACCTCGTGGCCGCCTTGCGCCACCCAGGCGACAATTGGCAGGATCGCAGCCTGTTGCAGGCAAGCCCTGCGCGCTACTTCGCAGAGCGGCCGCAACATGTATCGCGTGTGATTGACGCATTGCTGCGTGACTCGGCCTGGAGCGAGCGTATTGCCAAAGACGCTCAAGGCCCCCGCATTGGTGCCATCGGGCACTCTGCGGGTGGGTACACGGTGCTGGCGTTGGCCGGCGGCCAGCCCGACATGTCGCGCATCTCTGCGCACTGCCAGGCCCATAGCGGTGAGGATCCCATTTTCTGCGGCGTGGCACAGACCGGACAATCTACGACCAACACAGTCACTACAACAACAACGGCGCAGCCCATTCCACCTCTGCAAGACACCCGTGTGCGGGCTGTCGTAGCATTGTCCCCGCTGGGGGCGGTTTTCAGTGCCGAATCACTCGCTAAAATCCGCATCCCTACTGCAATCTACGAAGCGGAGCTAGACCGCTATCTGGTACCACGCTTTCATGCACAGTGGATCACCCGCAATCTACCGAACGCCGAGTTTCACCGAGTGCCCAATGCCTGGCACTATGCGTTCATGGACACGCCCAGTATGCCTATCCCGTCTCCTGATGGCGACCTGGGTGCGAACCCCTCGGGCTTTGACCGGCAAGCTTTTTTGCAGCAGTTGCAGCGTGAGCTGCCTGCCTTCTTTGACAAAGCATTTCGCTGATGCATCTATTCCCAGGCTGTTAATCAGTTTTTAGTCCCATAAAATGGTGTGGCAACAGCTATTATTTTGCAGTTGCCATCATTGGCAAACGTAAATTTCCTTTACGGTAGAAGCAACGGTATAGCGATATCTCTAATGAAACAGTCATTGTCTAAGTATGTCAGTGGCGATAAGCGAAAGTCGGGCTGAATTTTGGCAAAAAATTCCCCTTTGGCTCTTTGGCTGGAGGTACTTCAGCCCTTTGCACGGGGCAATCTTCTGCTACCGAAATGAAGGTATTGAGGCGGTTGGTTGTTGCCATGGTTGCCTAGCGGGTATTTCAAACCATGTCTGGTGTACAAATTTCAGACATGGCTTTAGAGAATTTACTGCAAGAGTAAGGCGCAGTGTTGAGGGCTATTTCATGGAGTTGAGGCCGAACATATTGCCTTCAGTGTCGGTGCACAGAGTGACCCAGCCAAACGCTCCAATAGAGAACTTTGGCCTGACTATGCCGCCGCCTGCGGCAAGCACCCGTGACTCTTCTGCTGAGCAGTCTTCTACACTAAAGTACAGCATGGTGCCGCCGACACCAGGGCGAGAGTGCTCGGACTTTACCAAGGCACCTGATGCGCCGTAGGCTGCCATATCTGCTGGGAAACTCATCATCTGTGTCTCACCCGTAGGGTCGCCAATTTTTTCAAGTTTTTGCTTTAGTACGCTTTCATAAAATGAAACCGCCCGTTGCATATCATTGACATAGATGTCAAACCATCCAATTGCATTTGTTTTAGCCATGGTGTGCTCCTTAGTTTAGGTAAAGATCAACAAGTTTGTTAACCTTCATCTAGTCTAGTTAAGCGCATGCACTGTGTATTGTATAAATCAGACATCAAATTTATTGGCGTACTTTGCGGGGGTGTAGCCTGTAATTTTTTGAAACGAGTGGATAAAGTGCGACTGGTCGGCATAGTGCGCCAAATAGTGTTCGCTGAACGAATGCTGCAGGCGCAATATTTTGAGAAAGTCGTGCGGAGAAAATCCGGTTGCCTGTTTGAGTGTGCGTTGCAGTTGGCGCGCCGACATATGTGTAGCGTTAGCCATGTCGGCCACGGTGTGAATGGCACCGATATTTGACATTATTTTTGCAGTGACAACATTGGCTACAACCCACTTCTCGTTGATAAGCCGCTGTACCAGCTTTGACAAAACTGGCTGTTTGGCTGCAAAGTCTAGTGTGGCAAGCGCGTTGCTGGTTTCAACCAGTGGCAAGCTGCCCAGGTAGGGCGTACCTACAAAGCTATTGGCGATTTCGTCTCGATTGCCTTGCCACACCCCAGGGAAAAACTGAATACCAACATAGTGAAACGCCTTGCCCAGGTTGAGCACCGTAAAAGTGGTGTGCAGTGCGGTAATGCCTGCTATTTGTGTGTCTATTTGGTTGAATAAAATATTCACGCAGGCATCGGGCACAGCATGGAGACAAAAATCATCCGGCAGTGCGGTATCTGTCTTGAGCTCCCAAAAGCAGTGTACAAACCCAGCCAAATCGCTGGGTGGCTTCGCCTCGGTGTACCGCACAGAGTGCACTGCTTTGTCTATGCCATCTTGGATTGGACTGTACATACGGAAGTAGAAGTGGTTCTGGTTGTTTTAACCCCTAGTTTAGCACTCTGACCCAAGGAAATGCTGCACGGGTAGCTATTAATTTAATAGTAGGCTGGGTTCACCGCTGCCAGCTTGCCCACTGCGCCAGCCGTTCAAACGCCATGTCTACCACCAGTGCCAGCAGGCCTACCAGCAGGGCACCTTGCAGTACGTAGGCGGTGTTAAAACCGCTCAGCCCGACGATGATGGGTGAACCCAAGGTTTTGGCGCCTACAGTGGAGGCGATGGCTGCGGTGCCGATGTTAATGACCACCGAGGTGCGCACGCCTGCCAGCCACACGGGCAGTGCCAGTGGTGCCTCAACTTGGGCAAAACAGGTCCAAGGCGACATGCCCATGCCGTGGGCTGCTTGCCGTGCGGCGCTGGGCACCGACTGCAAGCCCGCTGTGGTGGCTTGCACCACCGGCAGCAGGCCGTAGACCGCCAGCGCAATCAGCGCGGGCAGCTCACCAAACCCCGCCACCGGCACCGCTACGGCCAGCACGGCCACGGGTGGAAAGGTTTGGCCCATGGAAACCAGTGCCTGCAGGGCCGATGCAAACTGATGGCCGATGGGCTTTGAGACAAAAATGCCCGCCGCTGTGCCCAGCAGAACCGATACCGCGCTAGACACACCCACCAGCGCGCAGTGCTGCCACAGCAGCTGGGCAAACGGCTCCTGGGTGTACACAGGGCGCTCTAGTGCGGGGAAGAGGGCTGCAAACAATGGCTTAGACCACGGCAGCAGTACCACCAGCGCAATGAGTGTGGCGCTTGCCCATAGCAAGGGAGTCAACCTGCCCAAAAGACCCAGGGGGCGCTGTTCCAGTGGTTTCATACGCCGCCTTTGCGGTGCTGGGCCAGCTGCCTGTGGCTGAAAATATCTGCCGCATGCACCACCCCTGCGTGCTGGCCTGATGGGCCAGACAGGTTCACAGCAGAGACTTGGTGCATGGTTAAAAACGACACCAGCTCGCGCAGTGTGGTGTGCGCTGGCACGCTGGGGCCGGTGCAGGGCGGCTGGCTGCGTGCAATGTCTTGGGCCAGTTGCAGGGACAGCAGCTTGATGCCAAAGTCGCTGCGGCCTACAAAGTCCATCACAAAATCGTTGGCTGGGTTGGCCAGCACATCCAGCGGTGTGCCCACCTGCACAATGCGGCCTTGGTCTAGCAGCACAATTTTGGTGGCCAGCAGCAGGGCTTCGTCCATGTCGTGCGTGACCAGTACGATGGTTTTGCCCGATACCAGGTGCACCCGTTTCATCTCTAGCTGCAGGGCTGCGCGGGTGGCGGGGTCAAGCGCGCCAAACGGTTCGTCCATCAGCAGCACATCGGGGTCGGCGGCCAACGCCCGCGCCACGCCTACGCGCTGCTGCTGCCCGCCCGACAACTGGTGCGGGTAGCGGCTGCGGTACAGGGCAGGCTCTAGCTGGAACAGCTCTAGCAGCTCGGTTACGCGCTGCTGGGTTTTGCTGCTGCTCCAGCCCAGCATATGCGGCACGGTGGCAATGTTGCGCTCCACCGTCCAGTGCGGAAACAAGCCTACAGACTGAATCGCGTAGCCCATGCGCAAGCGCAGTTCGCGCACCTTGAACTTGTAGATCTCTTCACCGCCCAGCAAAATTTTGCCAGCGTCGTGGTCTTCCATGCGGTTGATCATTTTGAGCAAGGTTGTCTTACCCGAGCCCGACGGGCCAATCACCACCACAAACTCACCGCGCTCAATCCGCAGGTTCAGCCCGTCTATGGCGCGCACCCCAGCGTAAGACTTGCCAATGTTGATAAAGTCAATCATGGCTGATGCCCTTGGGTGATTGCAATCAGCAGCTTAAAGGCAGCATCGACCAGCACGGCCAGGCCGACAATGGGCACCACCCCCAGCAATACCAAATCTTGTGCACTGCTGAACAAGCCCTCAAACATAATAGAACCCAAGCCGCCCGCGCCGATCAGCGCCGTTACCGAGGCCAGCCCCACTGCGGCTACCGTGGCCGTGCGCACACCGGCCAGCAGCACCGGCAAGGCCAGTGGAAACTCGGCATGCCTGAAAATTTGGCTTGCAGACATGCCCATGCCGCGCGCTGCGTTGACCACGCTAGACGGCACTTGCTCTAGCCCCGCCAAGGTGCCGCGCACCACGGGCAGCAGGCTGTACAGCACCAGCGCAATCACGCCGGGGGCAATGCCCACGCCGCTGATGCCAGCGCGCGCCAAAGCGGGGTAGGCGCTGGCCAGCAGCGCCAGCGGGGCCATTAGCAAACCAAACAGCGCAATCGATGGAATGGTTTGAATCACGTTAAGCAGCGGAAAAAGCACCCGGCCTGTAGCGCGGTTTTTATAAGCCCACCAGCCCAGGGGCACGCCCAGCAGCAGCGTGGGCACCAGTGCCAGCACCACCAGCAGGCCGTGGCGCAACATGGCGGCGGCAAACACGTCTGCTCGGTTGGCATATTCTTTCAAAATCGACAGTTCGTTGCACTTGCCGGAGGCCAGCAGTAGTGCAATGGGCAAAGCTACCAACAACAGCGCCGCTGTGCGCAGCGCCAAACTAGCCTGCAGGCGCTGCAAGGCGTCTGCCGCCATCAGCCAAAACACCAGCAGCAGCAGCCAAAAGCCAGCGCCTAAAGAGGTGCGGGCGTAGGCAGACTGCGCAAGGGCAATGTGGCTGGCATGCTGGCCTGCTAAGGCCAGCAGCAGCACCACCAGTACACATGCGGTACCGGTTTGCAAGCACAGCAGGGCGGTTACAGCTTTGCCCGCCTTGCCTAGGTGAGCAGGCTGCACCGCGCAGCACAGTAAACACAGCAGCAGCACAAGCGCCAAGGCCAGCGAGGGCCCTTGCAAGGTGTCCCACAAAAACACGGGTTCACCTGAGAGCATGCGGTTAGGCGCGGCGCGCAAAAAGGGCAACCACGCAGCCCCTGCAGCGCCAGCCGCTAGCAGTGCGGCAGCCACAGGGTTGGGTTTAAACATCAATTAATAATTAGCGAATGCCAGCCGCCGCGGTGGTGGGGCACCTGCTAGTTACTTCACCAAGCCTTTAGACTTTAAAAAGTCACCGGCCACTTTTTTAGCGTCTTGCCCTTCGATTTGAATTTTGGCGTTCAGCGCTTGCAATGTTGCACCGTCCAGCGCTTTGAACACCGGGGCCAAAATGTCTTTGATTTTGGGGTTCTTCTCCAGCACCTCAGCGCGGATGGTGGGCGCTGGGGCATAGATAGGTTGCACGCCTTTAGGGTCGTCCATGATGACCAAGCCCAGCGCTGCTACCGGGCCGTCGGTGCCGTAAGCCATGGCGGCGTTCACACCGGATGTTTTTTCGGCAGCGGCTTTGATGGTGGTAGCCGTGTCGCCGCCGGCCAAGGTGAGCACTTGCTCTGGTTTGAGCTTAAACCCGTAGGCTGTTTGAAAGGCAGGCAGCGCGTCTGAGCGCTCTACAAACTCAGCCGACGCAGCCAATTTAAACTGCCCACCACCGCCGATCCACTTGCCCATGTCGTCTAGTGTTTTCAGCTTGTTGGCCGTGGCCACGTCTTTGCGCAGTGCAATCGCCCAGGTGTTGTTGGCAGGGGCAGGCTCTAGCCACACAATGCGGTTTTTCTCGAAGTCCAGTGCTTTTACCCGTTCGTAGCCCGCTTTGGCATTCTTCCAAGCGGGGTTGGTTTCTTCGCCAAATATGAATGCGCCGTTGCCAGTGTATTCAGGGTAGATGTCAATCTCGCCTGCGGTGATAGCCCCGCGCAATACCTTGGTGTTGCCAAGGGCGGATTTATTTTCAGTTTTAATGCCGCCAGCCTCTAGCGCCAACACCATCATGTTGCCCAGCAGTTTGCCTTCGGTGTCAATTTTGGAGCTTACGCGCACGGGGGCTGTTTGGGCCAGGGCGCTGGCTGCACCCAATGCGGCGGCTAAAAAAATGGCGGTTGATCGTTGGGTAAATTTCATGGTGGTGTTTTTCGTAAAAAGGAAATTAAATAATGCCGATACAACTTAAGAATTATGCCCAAGCCAATGCACTTGCGCTGTGCACAGGGTTTTAGTAACTGTTTTTACCCGCCGCTACTACCAGCCGCTACTAACCGCCGTTACTCCCCGTCATTACTACCAGCCGCTACTGCCTGGCGCGCCTTTGAACGGCCCTACCAGCTCTGGTGTGATCCAGCCGCCGTAAAAACCCCCTGGCTGCGCTAGCACGGCAGCGCCTGCCACAGTGCACTGCAACTGCGCCGGGTAAAAAGCCACACAGTCGGCCAGCGCCTCGGCACCCGCCAGCGGCTTGGGGTAGCTCCAGGCCACGTTAGGCAAGCTTGGGCGAGGCTTGTCGTGGCCCATGCTGTCCGCTTTGGTGGGGTCAAGCAGGCTCCAGTACTGCGCCGGGCCCTTCCACTCGCAAAACGACCCAGCTTCGCCAGGTTGCAGCCACTGGGGTGCTATGTCGGCCCAAGGAATGTAAAAACTGGGTGGGTGCGCGGTTTCTTGCACCACAACGCAGCGCTTTGACCGCGCAATCTCACTCCCGCCCCAGCAAATAACCACCTCGCGGCTGTCCATTACCACACGGGGTGGGCGCGGATAGTCCCACACCGAGACCTGGCCCGGCTGCGGCGCAACAGCAAACCCAGGCCGCGCTTGGCCGCGCCATTGCCATTGGTTGCGTGCTGCATCTAGCCAGTTGTTTGAGTTCATAAGGCACTTAATTTATTTGGGTTTTTAAGCGAAATAGGCCAATGGCCCAAGGAAATGCTGCATAGTCAGCTATTAAATTAGTAGTATGTCAGTCGTACCAGTTTTCTACCTGCAAGCCGGGCACACATGCAAATTCTCTGGTGTTGCGGGTTATAACGGTCAGGTTGTGGGCTATGGCGATGCCTGCGATCAATAAATCGTAAGGGCCTATCAAGTTGCCCTTGCCTTCTAGTGCGCTGCGCAGCAGGCCAGCCGCTTTGGCGCTGGGGTAGTCCAGCGGCAAGATGTCGAGTTTTAGTACCACGGTATCGATAAAATTGCGTTGCAGTTGCGGCCTGTGCGATTTAGCGGTGCCGTATTCCAGCTCGAACAAGGCAGGCGCTGGCACTTTGATCTGTAGTGGCGATTTTGCTTGCAAGTGCTGGGCTACATTGCCTTGGCCTTTCAGCCAATAAATCAAAATATTGCTGTCTAGCAAATACATTAAAAGCTTTCTCTGGGCAGGTCGGTACCCATGTCCGCGCGAATCTCCTCCAAGCTGGGGAAATCATCCCACAGGTGTTTATTGGCTTCGATATTTTCAAAAAAACCTACCGGCCAGCCATTGGCATCCACCGCAGATGTTTGCTCTTTAACCAGCTTGGCCAACCAGCTGCTCAGCGACAGCTTGGCCGCTGCAGCAGCGGCCTTGGCGCGCGCAATGGCATCATCGTCCATGTAAATAGTCACTTGGCTCATCGCTAAACTCCTGAATAATTATATTGGAAATTATAAGTTCAATACAATTACATGGCAAGCGTGGTGGGTTTGAGTGCAGCGGGCTTGAGCGTAGCGGGCACAAGTGCAGCGGGCTGTAGCGCAGCGGGTTCAGCGCCAGCCGGCTTGGCTGCAGTTGTCGGTTGCCCCAAGCTTTTAAGTACATCCCGCACCATCTGCGCCCGTGCTTTGGTGTCGGGCAGTTCCCGCTCAATGCGCAGTTTGTCGTTGCCTGCCAGCTTGATGTGTTTGTTCTTCTGAATCAAATGGATGATGGCCAGGCTGTCGATGGGCGGGTCTTTTTGAAAGTTGATGGTGATCACGCCGGGGGCCGCATCAACTTTGACCACGCCATAGGGCTTGGCTATAACGCGCAAGCGGTGCACGTCGATCAGCGTTTGGGCTTGTGTGGGCAGCTTGCCAAAGCGGTCCACTATTTCTTCTAGCAAATGGTCAATCTGGTCGGTGGTTTTGGCAGTGGCTAGCTTTTTATAAAACGACAGGCGCAGGTGCACGTCGCCGCAGTAGTCACTGGGCAGCAGGGCCGGGGCGTGCAGGTTTATCTCGGTAGTCACATGCAGGGGGCTGAGCAAATCGGGTTCTTTGCCAGCTTTGAGGGCGCTTACGGCTTCGCTCAGCATCTCGTTGTACAGCTGAAAGCCCACCTCCAGCATATTGCCCGACTGGTTCTCGCCCAGTACTTCGCCAGCACCGCGAATTTCAAGGTCGTGCATGGCCAGGTAGAAGCCGCTGCCCAGCTCTTCCATTTGCTGGATGGCCTCTAGCCGCTGGGTGGCGTGCTTGGTCAGCACTTCAATGTCGGGCACCATCAGGTAGGCATAGGCTTGGTGGTGGCTGCGGCCCACCCGGCCCCGCAGCTGGTGCAGCTGCGCCAGGCCAAACTTGTCAGCCCGCGCCATCACAATGGTGTTGGCGGTGGGTACGTCAATGCCGGTCTCAATAATGGTGGAGCACAGTAGCAGGTTGTAGCGCTGGGCCACAAAGTCTTTCATCACTTTTTCTAGCTGGCGCTCGGGCATTTGGCCGTGGGCCACGGCAATGCGCGCCTCAGGCAAAATTTCTTCCAGCTTTTGGCGGCGGTTTTCTATGGTGTCTACTTCGTTGTGCAAAAAGTAAACTTGGCCGCCGCGTTTGAGTTCTCGCAGTACCGCCTCGCGTATCACCCCGGTGCCTTCGGTACGCACAAAGGTTTTAATCGCCAAGCGGCGCTGCGGTGCGGTGGCTATCACGCTTAAGTCGCGCAGGCCTTCTAGCGCCATGCCCATGGTGCGCGGGATGGGCGTGGCCGTGAGCGTAAGTATGTCCACCTCGGCGCGCATGGCCTTCATGGCTTCTTTGTGGCGCACGCCAAAGCGGTGCTCTTCGTCCACAATCAAAAGGCCCAGGTCTTTGTATTTGACAGAGGCGCTTAGCAGCTTGTGTGTGCCTACCACGATGTCTACACTGCCATCGGCCAGGCCTTTGATGGCCGCGGTAATTTCTTTGCCGCTGCGAAAGCGGCTCATCTCCATAATTTTGACCGGCCATTTGCTGAACCGGTCGGTCAACGTGGCGTAGTGCTGCTCGGCCAGCAGGGTCGTAGGCGCAAGAATGGCCACCTGTTTGCCACCGGTCACGGCGATAAAGGCTGCGCGCAAAGCCACCTCGGTTTTGCCAAAGCCTACATCGCCGCACACCAAGCGGTCCATCGGCTGCGGCGAGATCATGTCTTGAATCACGGCATGGATAGCGGCACGCTGGTCGGCGGTTTCTTCAAAGCCAAAGTCGTTGGCAAACGTCTCGTAGTCGTTGGGGGAATACCGAAACGCATGGCCTTGGCGTGCAGCCCGGCGTGCGTAGATGTTCAGCAGCTCGGCAGCGCTGTCGCGCACTTGCTCGGCGGCGCGGCGCTTGGCTTTTTCCCACTGGCCACTGCCCAGGCAGTGCAGCGGCGCTTCGTCGGCACTTACCCCCGTATACCGGCTGATCAGGTGCAGCTGGCTTACGGGCACATACAGCTTGGCATCGCCTGCGTATTCAAGCAGCAAAAACTCTTGCAGCGCGGCCGTACCGTCGGGCATTTTTTGCCCCACGTCCATGTTCATCAGGCCTTGGTAGCGGCCAATGCCGTGCTGGCTGTGCACGACCGGGTCGCCTACTTTAAGCTCGCTGAGGTCTTTGATAAGCGACTCCACATCGCTGACCTGCTCTTGCTTGCGCCGTCTGCGCCCGCTGCCTGCGCTGGTGGCAAACAGCTCGGTTTCGGTAATAAAGTCGATGCCGCCTTCTGTCCAGACAAAACCTGCGCTTAAGGCTGCGGTGGCAATGCCCAGCTTCTCGTTACTGGCTTGAAATTCTGCCAGCGAATCGAAAGCCGGCGGCAGCACATGGCTGGCACGCAAAAAGTCCAGCAAACTCTCGCGGCGGCCATCACTTTCGGCAATGATAAGCACGCGGTTGTGGCTGCCTACCAAGTGCGACTTAAGCAAGGACAGCGGCTCTTCCACGCCGCGCTGGGAGGCCAGGGCGGGGAGCAGCTCAAACTCTGCAAAGTCAGTGCGGTTGTCTGCGCGCTGGGCCTGCGCCTCTTGCTCAGTGCCCGCTTGCTCTGTGCCCTCTTGCGTTTTAGCCGAACGCAGCGCGAGCTGGCAAAACGCATTGGCCGTGGTATAGAACTGCTCACTTGATAAAAACAAGGCCTCGGGCGGCAGCGCGGGCCGGTCTGGGTCGCCTTGCACCAGGCGGTAGCGCTCTTTGGTGTCTTGCCAAAAATGCGCAAAGGCTGGCTCAATATCGCCGTGCAGCACCACCGTGGTGTTCTCGCTCAGGTAGTCAAACACGGTGGCGGTTTGGTCAAAAAACAGGGGCAAATAGTATTCAATCCCTGCTGTGGCCACACCATTGCCTATGTCTTTGTAAATGCGGCTTTTGGTGGGGTCGCCTTCGAGCAGCTCGCGCCAACGGTTGCGAAACTTGGCCCGCGCTGCGTCGTCCATAGGGAACTCGCGGCCCGGCAGCAGGCGCACCTCGGGCACGGGGTACAGGCTGCGCTGGCTGTCGGGGTCAAAAGTGCGAATGCTGTCGACTTCGTCATCAAACAAATCAACCCGGTAGGGCACCAAGCTGCCCATGGGGAACAGGTCAATCAGCCCGCCGCGCACAGCGTATTCACCGGGGCTGACGACTTGGGTGACATGGTTGTAGCCTGCCAGGGTGAGCTGAGCTTTGAGCTTGGCTTCGTCTAACTTTTGTTTAACCTTAAAGTGAAAGGTGGTGCCTGCTAAAAAGCTGGGCGGTGCCAGGCGGTACAGCGCGGTGGTGGCAGGAATCAGCACCACATCGGCTGCGTCCTGGGGGTTGCGCTGGCCGCCGTGCGACGCAATGCGCCATAGCGTGGCCAGCCGTTCGCTGATCAGGTCTTGGTGCGGTGAAAATGTGTCGTAAGGCAGGGTTTCCCAGTCGGGGAACATGACGGTTTGCAGGGCGGGCGCAAAAAAGGCCAGCTCATCTTGCAAGCGCTGCGCATCGCTGGCATCGGCGGTAACGATGGCGGTCATGCGGCCAGCAGCTTTCTCGTTGCTGGCAAATTTGGCTAAAAGCAGCGCATCAGCACAGTGGATAGGGCGGGGCAGGGTATGGCGCTTGCCGGGGGAGAGTTTGGGGTAATGCACGTTTTTTTGACCACAAATACAAAACACCCCAAAGTCTGCGCAGTAGGGTGTGAAGCGGTGATTTTAGAATACCCGCTTAAGATACAAACAACTATGCTGACAAATCCTCAAATTTTTGCGCTGATTCCCTGTGGAGGTACAGGCACCCGGGCTATGGGCAACAATGCCGCTCTGCCCAAGCAATACCAGAGCCTGGCGGGCCTGCCGATGGTGGCGCACACGCTGGCGGCGTTTGCAGCCGCGCCCCGCATAGCGCAAACCTGGGTGGTGATTGCCAAGGACGATGCGCTGCTAAAGCCGTCTGAAAGTGGTTCATATTTGATAGCTTCCTGTGCAGGTAAAACAAGGGCCCAGACCGTATTGAATGGTTTAAAAGCACTGCTGACGCACGGCGCACAGGGCCACGACTGGGTGCTGGTGCACGACGCAGCGCGCTGCCTGGTGACGCCGGCGCAAATCAACGCACTGATCGACGCTTGCCAGCACGACAGCGTGGGTGGCCTGCTGGCATTTGCACTGCCCGACACCCTCAAATCTGCCCACAGCCCCGGTACCGCCCAAGCGGGCCGCGTAGCCGCTACGGTTAACCGCGCTGACAAGTGGCTGGCCCAAACACCGCAAATGTTCCGCATTGGCGCATTGATTGATGCGCTACAGGCCGCAGGCGACCAAGTAACCGACGAGTCCAGCGCGATGGAGCTGGCAGGCTGCGCCCCTAAGCTGGTGCCCAGCAGTGCGCACAATTTCAAAGTCACTTACCCCGAAGACTTCGCTTTGGCCGAGACTATCTTACTTAGCAGAAAGAACACCGTATGACGGCAAGTTTCAAAGCACCAGGTTTCAGAATAGGTGAGGGCTGGGACACCCACGCCCTGGTGCCTGGCCGCAAGCTTATGCTGGGCGGTGTGCATGTGCCTTTTGACAAAGGTTTGCTGGGCCATTCAGACGCTGACGTGCTGCTGCACGCCATTACCGATGCGCTGCTGGGTGCGGCGGGTTTGGGCGATATTGGCAGGCACTTTCCAGACACAGACCCGCAGTTCAAAGGGGCCGACTCTATCGTGTTGCTAGCTGAAGTAGCCCAGCGTGTGCGTGCGGCAGGCTTTGGCATAGGCAATGTAGACAGCACCGTGGTAGCCCAAGCCCCCAAACTGGCCAGCTACCTGCCCGCCATGTGCGAGTGCATAGCCGCTGCTTTGGGGGTGGCGCTAGCGCAGGTGAATGTGAAGGCCAAAACTGCCGAGAAGATGGGCCCAGTAGGGGAAGGGCAGAGTATGGAAGCGCGGGCTATAGTGCTCCTTAATACATAGCTAACTATGCAGCATTTTCTTGGGCCATAGGCCTAAAACGCTTATAAAATTAAGTATCTTCCCAGCCCGCCGCGCGTAAATGCCCCACAAACTGCTCCAACATTTTGCGGTCCGTAAACGGGTGCCCTAACCGCAACGCTTGCAGTGTGTAGGGGCCAAATGCGGCGGCTTGCTGCAGGTTGCGCCGGGCGCTGGCCAGGTCGCCGCTGGCACTATGGCAGGCTGCGCACAGGTAGTAGTTAAAGAACCAGTCAGGCCGTTTGGCGGTGGCATCAAGCGCATAGCGCGCTGCGTCTGGGTAGTTGCCTTCGGTATAGCAGGCCAGCGCGCGGGTGCGTATCCACAGGCTCAGGTGCTGGTCTTGCGGGCTGGCATCGATGGCTTGCAGTACGTATTCGACGGCTTCTTGCGTGCGCCCTGTAAAGACCAACAGGCGGCCTAGCTCGCCTGCGGCGGCGGCAAACTCAGGGTACAGAGTTAATGCGTGCTTTAGCTCCGCAATGGCTTGGGCAAAGTCGCCCGTAAATGACAGCGCGGTGCCCAAGGTGAAATGGGCGTTGGCATCGGTGTCGTGTTGGCGCACAGCGCGCAGGGCCAAGCGGGTGGCTTCGGTAATTTCGTGTTTAGGTTTGTCAGACCAACCGGCCCATACCCGCGTCATGTGGGTAAAGGCTTGCAAACACAGGCAAGCTGGGTCGTCGGGGCTGATCTCTAAGGCGTTGGCCAAGCAGCGTTGTGCGTGGGCCACATGCTCGCGCGAGCTGCGCCAAAAGTGCCAACGTGCACGCATCAGCCATTCCCAGCAGCGCATATCGGGCGCAGCCAGGGTTTGGGTGCGGTGCTCTTCGCGGCGCAAATACACCGGCTCTATGGCGCTGACGATGCTGGTAGAAATGGCGTTTTGCACCTCAAACAGGTCGCCTTCAGGGCGGTCATAGCGCTGGCTCCACACCGTGGCATTGTGCTGACCGTCAACCAGCTCGGCGCAAATACGCAGTGTGTTGCCACTGGCGCTGGTACGCCTGCGCACACTGCCACTGACCACATAGCGCACACCCAGTGCGCTGCACACCTGTGCCAGGCTATGGTCTGGCCCGCGCAGGGCAAACGAGGAGTTGCGGGCGATCACGTACAGCCATGGCGAACGGCTCAGCTTGCTGATAATGTCCTCGGCCAATCCATCAGAGAAGTATTCTTGCGCTGTATCACCGCCCAGGTTGGCAAAAGGCAGTACGGCGATGGAGCGCGACGCGCTGGTGGCCAGCGCAGCGGTATTTACCAGGGATGTAACTTGCTGCGCGCTGCGCTGTGCCTGCTTGGCCGCACCTACAGGTGCCAGCTGTGGGTCGCCAAGGCTTACTGGGGCTGTGAAGCGGTAGCCACGGCCAGGAATGGTAACAATGTGGTCGGCACCTACCAGCTTGCGCAAGGTAGAAATATGCACCTGCAGGTTGTTTTCTTCCACCACCAATCCGGGCCAAATTTGCGCTAACAGCTCGGCTTTTGTCACCAAGTCGCCTGCGCGCTGGGCCAGCATGTTCAGCACATCAAAAGCCCGCGCACCCAGCGGCACGGCCTTGCCGCTGCGCACCAGCTGGCGTGCGTGCGGGCGCAGCACAAAATGAGAAAAAGCAAGATCTTGCAGCACGGGATGGTTTGGCAGACGGGTAAACAGGCGAAATTAGACCTGAGTTTAAGGACTTTTAAGGTTTTTGCCCGCCTTTTAAGGCAGGCAAACCCCACCTGCGCAGCACACTAGGGCTCTGATTGAGACAAACCAAGGAGCCCAGCTATGCTAAGCACCCACTATGACCATTCCAGCCCGCGCCAGCGCAGCGCGCTGCAGGCTGCTTTAGCGTCGTACACTTACACATCCATGCAAAACAACCCTGCCCCCCCCACTTTGCCTGTCTGGACCGCTATGACGGTGGCGCGCAATGCCTTGGGCTACGATGAGGCCTTTGCGATTGGGCCCGACGGCTATGTGTGGAGCTACCTTACCAATGTGGGCGGCAATTCTGGGGCGCAACCAACGCAGCCGGCAGAATCTCCACCCGATGGTCGCTTGATCAGCACGGGCCTGGCCGCCCAGCGCTTTGTTTTGGCCAAGCTGGCCCAGGGCCGCACCCTGCTGGTAGGGGCGCTGGGCACGGCGCTGGAGTTTGTGCAAGAAACCGGCGAGCCCGAACCCCGCTGGCATGCGCCTGTGGCCATTGTGTTTGAAGGCTTAGCCGATGCTGTTGCCATCGAAGGCTTGCACGCCCTAGAGCGCGATGACGACGTGCTGATTGGCGTGCTAGCGCGGTATGCAAGCCGCAGAGGCCCCGATGCGCACCACTTTTGGGTAGGCAAATGGACTGGTCAGGGCGTGTTTTTTCGCAGCACACCGGTAGACCTGAACGGTGACGACCCGGTAGGCAATGAGTTTTTATCGGTGGGAAACTCACCCAGCTTAAGCGCTAAAAAACGCAGCTTTGACGACGGCGCGTAAAGCGCAGCTTACAGACAGTGTGCAGCAGCTGCCTGCAGGTGCTGCACCGGGCCACTGCTAAGCAAAGTAAGCGGGCCTGGCGGGTGCAGGGCTGTCGCCACAGGCTGCACCAGCTGCTGCGCCCTGCGTGCCACTGCGTGGCCGTTGTCTACGATGTGCACTGCATTGCCCACTGCTTGGCGAAACGCACTGAGCACCAGCGGGTAGTGGGTGCAGCCCAGCACCAGCGTGTCTATTTCGCCTTTTTTTATGCCAAATGTACCGCTGGCCCAAGCAAATGCTGCACAAGCAGCTATTAATTTTGTAGTATCTTGCGTTTCCAGACTGCGTTCAATCATCTCTGCCAAACCCTCGCAGGGCGTGCAAATGAACTCGGCCTGGTCTGCCAGCGATGCCTTGAGTGCCAAAAACTTGGCGCTGAGCAGCGTGCCCTGGGTGGCCAGCACGGCAATGCGCTGGGTGCGGCTAACCGCCACTGCGGGTTTGAGTGCAGGCTCTACACCGATGATAGGCAAACTAGGGTATTGCGCCCGCAGAAGATGGATGGCAGCGGCGGTGGCGGTGTTGCAGGCAATAACCAGCGCTTTGATGTGGTGTGCGTTGACCAGCTGCCCCGTGATAGCGCGGCAGCGGTCAATGACAAATGCATCACTCTTGTCGCCATAAGGGTTGTGCGCGCTGTCAGCAAAGTACACAAAGCCTTCCAGCGGCATGTGCGCGCGCAGTGCTTTCAAGATACTCAAACCACCGATGCCAGAGTCAAAGACGCCGATAGGGGCGTTGGGGTGTGCTGGGGTCATGGCTGGGGGATAAATTGGCGTGCTGCACACCATTGGTCAAAAGTAGGGCGCAAATCCTCTGGTAAGTCTAGTACAAAATCTACATTAACAGGATGGCTAGCTTGCATGAAATGGCGCACTGCGTCCATTAGCACATCACCTTGCCTGCGGTCTTTCTCGCGCTTTGCAGGGTTACGCTCTGGTTTGTCTGCCAGCCACAGTTTGTGCAGTGCCATAAAGCGTGGGTCGGGCACGGTCAAAGGGCATGCGCGCCCGCGCACGGTGGCTACTACCGCACTGACGGGCGTGCCTAAGAGCAACCACTCTTGCTCGATTAAGGTTTGCATGGGCGCAAAAGCTTGTTCCTTGGGCAAAGGATGGCAGCTTGGCGCAGCCAAGAGTTCCACTTCGTAGCCCTCAGCATTCATGGCTTGGTAGGGTTTGCGAGGCGTAATTTTGTAGCTGGAGTCGATACTTTTGAGCACGCTAAACAGGGTTTTGCTTTTTCGTTTGGTGTTCTCTGTTCCTGCCAGCACCAACGACGCGGGCGTGCCACGGCACCAAGTCAAGTCAAAATCTTGCGTGGCTTCGTTGCCAGCTGGAAAGATAGCGTTGGCAGCCCATTCGTAGGCTGAAAACGCGTTCGTGCCTACCACCATCAAATCAGTGCCCAGCAAACCTTCTATGTCTAGTTTGCGCAGAATTTCGGCTTGTTTGTCTGGCAGCGTGGGCATTCTTAAGCGACGGTACAGGGCTGCACGGGTCTGGATAAGCGCATCGGCTGCGCTTGCACGCTCCTGGGCTAGCTGTTTTTCTTCGGTAAAACGGGCCAGCTGCTGTTCGGTCGCTTCGCTGCGCACACCTAAGCTGGTGCCGTTGTCTGTAGGACTTTGCTTGGCATAGAGGTACTGGCTGTCTGTGCGCTCTGCCCAGTACAGCGATGCGGGCAGGTTTTGTAGTGCTTGGCGTGAATCTAGCCAGAAGCTGTAAGCCTGCTCTAAATTGGCTGCAATACGCTGTGCATCGTCAGAAAATGGGATATATTGGTACTTTTCATAGATCATAAGTCTATGATTTTAAACAATTTGCACCAACCTTGCAAGGTAACGCGTGCTGCTGGTGCAATTTTCATCCATAGTTGAAAAATGTGTCAATTCGACGCGACAGCAATCCCTTTAAACTCCCCCGTTGCTATCCGCTTTTGCCACTGCGCAGGCCCGGTGTTGTGCACGCTGGTGCCTAGCGCATCGACGGCGACAGTCACGGGCATGTCGACTACGTCAAACTCGTAAATTGCTTCCATGCCCAAATCGGCAAAGCCTACGACTTTGGCGGTTTTGATGGCTTTGGAGACGAGATAGGCTGCACCGCCTACAGCCATCAAATACGCGGATTTGTGCTTTTTGATCGCTTCTATGCCGGTAGGGCCGCGCTCGGCCTTGCCGATCATGCTGATCAGGCCGGTCTGGGCGAGCATCATCTCGGTAAAGCCGTCCATGCGGGTGGCGGTGGTGGGGCCTGCGGGGCCAACTGCCTCGCCTTTGATGGGGTCAACGGGGCCAACGTAGTAAATCACGCGGTTGGTAAAGTCTACCGGCAGCTTCTCGCCAATAGCGAGCATCTCACCGATGCGCTTGTGCGCTGCGTCGCGGCCGGTCAGCATTTTGCCGCTGAGCAGCAGGGTTTGGCCGGGTGTCCAGGCGGCAACTTGCGCGGGGGTGAGGGTGTTGAGGTCAACTGCGGTTGATTTTTTGTAGTCAGGTGCCCAGTGCACATCAGGCCACAGGTCGAGCGACGGCGGCGTAAGGTAGGCCGCGCCGCTGCCGTCCATCACCACATGGGCGTGACGGGTAGCGGCGCAGTTAGGAATCATCGCCACCGGCTTGCCTGCAGCATGCGTGGGGTACATGTTGATCTTTACGTCCAGCACCGTGGTCAGGCCACCCAGGCCTTGCGCGCCAATGCCCAGGGCGTTGACTTTTTCAAACAACTCCAAACGCAGGTTCTCTACTTTGGTCAGCACTGCGCCACTGGATGATTTGGCTTGCAGTTCGTACATGTCGATGTCTTCCATCAGCGCTTGCTTGGCAAGTAGCACGGCCTTTTCTGCCGTGCCGCCAATACCTATGCCCAGCATGCCCGGTGGGCACCAGCCTGCGCCCATGGTGGGTACGGTTTTGAGCACCCAGTCCACCACGCTGTCGCCGGGGTTGAGCATAACCAGCTTGCTTTTGTTCTCGCTGCCGCCACCTTTGGCAGCCACGGTAATGTCTAGCTTGTTGCCGGGCACCAGCTCAATGTTAATCACCGCTGGTGTGTTGTCACGCGTATTTTTGCGGTCAAACTGTGGGTCGGCCACGATGGACGCACGCAGGGTGTTGTCGGGGTGGTTGTAGCCACGGCGCACGCCTTCGTTGATTACGTCGTCTAGCGCGCCCTCTTGACCGTTTAGGCCAAATGCTGCGCAGCCTTCAAAGCGCACGTCCATGCCGATTTTAAGAAACACGTTGACGATGCCGGTGTCTTGGCAAATGGGCCGGTGGCCCGTGGCGCTCATGCGGCTGTTGGTCAATATTTGCGCAATGGCATCTTTGGCAGCAGGGCCTTGCTCGCGCTCGTACGCACGGGCAAGGTGGGCAATGTAGTCAGCCGGGTGGTAATAGCTGATGAATTGCAGCGCGGCAGAGATGGTTTCGACGAGGTCGGTGGCTTTGATGGTGGTCATGGCTCAAATTCTCTTTTTTGCTTAATCGTTTTTACTTAATCATTATTGGCGCGGCCATCAACCTTCTTGGCTTCGTGTTCGCTGTGCGACATGAGTTTGTCGGTGTAGGCAATGGCCATGGCGCTGAGCAAAAACACGATGTGGATGATGGTTTGGTACATCAGCACTTTTTCGGTGTAGTTGTTGGCGTTGATAAAGGTTTTAAGCAGGTGGATCGACGAAATACCGATGATGGCCGTGGCCAGCTTGACCTTGAGCACACTGGCGTTCACATGGCTTAGCCACTCGGGCTGGTCGGGGTGGTCTTCTAGGTTCATGCGGCTGACAAAAGTCTCATAGCCGCCCACAATCACCATGATGAGCAGGTTGGAAATCATTACCACATCGATCAAAGCCAGCACCACCAGCATGATGACGGTCTCATTGAGCCCGGTGATTTTGACCTCAGACACGTAGCCACTGCTTTTCACCAGCACGTCAATATCAGCTTGGCTGCCAAATGCCGCGCCAATCAGGTGGTACAGCTCCACGCCAAAGTGAAAAACATACACTGCTTGCGCCAATATCAACCCCAAATACAGTGGCATTTGCAGCCAGCGGCTACCGAAAATCAGTCCCGACAGTGCATTCATCGGGCGGCGTGTTTTAGGGGTGCGAGGGCTAGGTTTGGACATGAAAATAGGTGGGTATGGGGTGAAACCAGCTCGTGCTGCAGGCAGCAGATGGCTAGGGTAGCCATTCGCTACTTCCATTGTAGTGGGCAACAATGACAGCTTAAATGTGGAAGTAAATTACCAGTTTGGCCGTCAGTGCCTAGTAAGAGCAAACCTTCACATTATCGAACTTATTCGCACTAAAAATTTAAATCTTAGCTTTGGAGACATTGGCATGAGCACCGCTATCGAGTCAGTTTTGGTTGAAAACCGCGTTTTCCCCCCGTCTGCCGCCGCATCAGCGGGCGCGCGCATCTCCAGCATGGCGCAGTACGACGCTATGTGCAAAGAGGCTGCCGACGATTTTGAAGGCTACTGGGCTAAACTGGCCCGCGCAAACCTGCACTGGGCCAAGCCATTTACCCAAACGCTAGACGAGAGCAACGCGCCGTTCTACAAATGGTTTGACGACGGCACCTTGAATGCATCAAGCAACTGCCTGGACAAACACATCGGCACCGATGTTGAGAACAAAACCGCCATCATCTTTGAAGCCGATGACGGCGCTGTCACCAAAGTCAGCTACAAAGAACTGCTGGCCAAAGTTAGCCAGTTTGCCAATGCATTAAAAGCCCAAGGCATTCAAAAAGGCGACCGCGTACTTATTTACATGCCGATGACGGTGGACGGCGTAGTGGCCATGCAAGCCTGCGCACGCATTGGCGCAACGCACAGCGTAGTGTTTGGCGGCTTTAGCGCCAAGAGCCTGCAAGAGCGCATCATTGACGCAGGTGCGGTGGCGGTGATTACGTCTAACTTTCAAATGCGCGGCGGTAAAGAACTGCCCCTGAAGGCTATTGTCGACGAAGGCTTGGCTTTGGGCGGTTGCGAAAGCATTAAGACCGTGCTGGTCATGCAGCGCACGCAAACTGCCTGCAACATGGTGGCAGGCCGTGACATTACTTTTGCCGAAGCCCTGAAAGGCCAAAGCGATGTGTGCGCCCCCGAGATGGTGGGCGCGGAGCACCCGCTGTTCATCTTGTACACATCAGGCTCTACCGGCAAACCCAAGGGCGTGCAGCACAGCACCGCAGGCTATTTGCTGTGGGCTAAGCTGACGATGGACTGGACGTTTGACTTGCGCCCTAGCGACATCTTCTGGTGCACTGCAGACATCGGCTGGATTACTGGTCACACCTACGTAGCCTACGGCCCGCTGGCTGCAGGTGCAACGCAAATCATCTTTGAAGGCATCCCCACCTTTCCCAATGCAGGCCGCTTTTGGCAGATGATTGAAAAGCACAAGTGCACGATTTTCTACACCGCGCCTACGGCCATCCGCTCCCTCATCAAAGCCGCCGAGGGTGACGAGAAAGTGCACCCTGCACGCAGCGATTTGAGCAGCCTGCGCATCTTAGGCAGCGTGGGCGAGCCCATCAACCCCGAAGCGTGGATGTGGTACCACAAACACGTAGGCGGCGAGCGCTGCCCGGTGGTGGACACCTTTTGGCAAACCGAAACCGGTGGCCACATGATTACCCCGCTGCCTGGTGCTACGCCACTGGTGCCCGGCTCATGCACCTTGCCATTGCCTGGCATCATGGCCGCCATTGTGGACGAGGTGGGCGCCGATGTGCCCAACGGCTCCGGCGGCATGCTGGTGGTCAAGCGCCCTTGGCCGTCGATGATTCGCACCATTTGGGGCGACCCAGAGCGGTTCAAAAAGGCCTACTTTCCGCCAGAGATGGGCGGCACCATTTACCTCGCGGGCGACGGCGCAGTGCGCAGTGCCGGGAACGCCGCTATGGGCGGCGTGGACCGTGGTTACTTTCGCATCACCGGCCGTATCGACGATGTGCTTAACGTGTCGGGCCACCGTCTGGGTACGATGGAGATTGAATCTGCCTTGGTAAGCTGCAGCCATTTAGTAGCCGAAGCAGCTGTAGTTGGCCGCCCAGACGACCTTACAGGCGAGGCCATCAGCGCCTTCGTGGTGCTAAAGCGCAGCCGCCCCACAGGCGACGAAGCCAGGCAAATCGCCAACGAGCTGCGCGCATGGGTAGCCAAAGAAATCGGCCCGATTGCCAAACCCAAAGACATCCGCTTTGGCGACAACCTGCCCAAAACCCGCAGCGGCAAAATCATGCGCCGCTTGCTGCGCAGCATTGCCAAAGGTGAGGCGATCACGCAAGACATCAGCACGCTAGAGAATCCGGCGATTTTGGAGCAGTTGGCGGAGAAGATTTAAGACCAGAGTTGCATACGATAAGCTATTAAATACATAGCTGTCCGTGCAGCATTTCCTTGGGCCAAAGGCCTAAAACATTAAAATCCGATCGAAAGTAATTTCAATCGGCTTTTATGCAGAGTGACTGCAGGTTTACGATTTACGCAACGAGCGGATAAAAAGTCCCAGTCCACCGAAAGCTAAAACCAGAATGATCATCAGGTTGAGCAGCGACATGGTGCGAATGCTGATGCTCTGGCTCATCAGCACACCAATGAAAATTGCGCTCAGTGAGCCACCGGCCAAGATCCAACCCCAGGGTGCGCGGGCATTGTAAAAAATCCAACCCACACCAAAAATGAAGGGTATCAGCAAGCCACCACCGGTAACGTTCCAGCCACCAGCATAGTTAATGCGGTACAGCGCATAGCCAAAACTAAAACCTTGCGTCACCACAATATTGTCCAGCAGCAAATAAAAGCCTGCGCAGGCCATGATCAAGCCCACAACAAAAGTCATCGAGCCGCCTTGCGTGCCGCCCGCCCCTTGGGATTGGTATGCCATGTGGTGATTCCTAGTATAGTTAAAGCCAATTTTGACAGTAGTTTAAGTCGGTTTCAACCCCTTAAAAATGTTGATTCATTATGAACACCAAGATTCTATAAAACACAAAGGAAATTGACCATGCACACCCAGCACACGCTCCCATTCGATGCCAAGCTTGACCTGACTTTTCAGCGCGTGGTGGACGTGCCTAAAGAGCACATCTGGCGCGCTTGGACCCAGCCCGCGCTGTTGATGCCATGGTTTTGCCCGCTACCTTGGAAGACCATTGAGGCAGAAATTGACCTGCGCCCCGGCGGTATTTTTCGCACCGCCATGCAGTCACCCGAGGGGCAAATATTTCCCAACCTGGGCTGTTATCTAGAAGTTATCCCTAACCAAAAGCTGGTGTGGACTAACGCACTGCTGCCGGGGTTTCGCCCCAGTGCATCCAGCCCCACCTGCGGTGATGCGCAAGCAGACTTTAAGTTTACCGCCATGATCGAACTAGCTGACCATGCAGGTGGCACACGCTACACAGCCACTGTGGTACACGCTGACGAAGCGGGCTGCAGCCAGCACGCCGCGATGGGGTTTGAAGGTGGCTGGGGCACAGCGCTAGACCAACTCGTGGCCATGGTTAAAGCGATGTAAATGGTGCCTGGCACGCGACAGATCGGGTATGGCCTAAGGCGCTATAAACTACCTGTTTAAGCATGCAATCGAAGACTGTAAAATACTTGAAGGTACTGCTAATTTAATAGCGAAAGGCTAAGCGTTTCCTTGGGCGATAGCCCTAAAGCATCATATTTTTTGGCCTTTTAGCGTTCTTTAACCTTTCGAGGACTCGGGTTGCGCGCGTCAGACACAAGGTCGTTTGCGCCAGCTAACAGATCGGTTAGGTATGCAACCTCGGCCTGCAGCCGATATTCAGTATGGCGCAGTGCCCATTGTTTGGCCAAGCCTACATAGTCGCGCACACCTTCATTGATTTGCTTGCTTTGTGCCAGTAGCGCACGCACCTTGTCCAGTCGTTCAGCCAAGACTTGGGGCAATGTGTCCAGCGCCTCGGGTTCAACCCGCGTCAGGGCGAGGTCGAAGGGGTCGTACTTGAACCACACCTCGCTCAGACCCTCGCGCCGAATGTCCGCTAGGGCTGCATGCCCCGCAACAGTCATTTCGTACAGCTGGCGGGTAGGCCGGTTACCTTCGCGTTCACTGCCTGATTCTTGCAGTAGCCCCTCGGTGGCAAGTCGTTTCATGGCGCCATACACCGCGCCTACTGAGATATCGGTCCATAAATGCACATGGTTACGCTCAGCCTCCAGCCGCAGGCGGTGGCCGTGCATGGGGCCGACTTCGGCGAACGAGGCAAGAATAAATAGGCGAATGGATGACATAAATAGCTATTGCTTTCGTAAGAGTAATCTGATAAGATTAATTTTTTCATATATTTCATTAAGGAATTTACTATGCGTGTTTTTGTTACAGGTGCCACAGGCTTCATTGGTTCAGCTATTGTGCAAGAGTTATTGGCAAACGGGCACACAGTATTGGGGCTGGCGCGCAGCGATGCCACCGCCGCTACCCTAGCGCAGTGGGGTGTTGAGGCGCACAGGGGCGATTTGTCGGATACCGACAGCTTGGCCGCAGGAGCCCGTGCCTGCGACGGCGTGATCCATACCGCCTTTATCCACGACTTTTCCCAGTACGAGGCCAACGCCGCCACCGATGGGCGCGCACTTGATGCCATGGCGCGTGCTATGCAAGGCACAGGCAAGCCTTTGGTCGCCACGTCTGGCACAACAGT
>JAYWGO010000014.1:0-3183 GCA_043778205.1 Polaromonas sp.
TACACTTATCCACAGTTGCTGATTCAAAATCAAGCAACCCGCCCTGGCTCAATATTGGATCGGCAGGGTGGTTCAATATTCAATCGGCGCTGACACCACACCCCCAGCAGTTCTCAGTTGCAAATAATCGTTGCCACCGAACGCACCGGGCACAAAAACACCCGTGCTGGGGTTGATCTCAAACAAAAACCCCTCTAAGCGCAGTACATACCATTTATTGGTCAATGGGTTGCGCGTCAGCCCGGTAATACGGCCAACACCGTTGGTGTTGCCTACAATAAGTGCTGTAGGCACTGCTGTGGTGCCCAAGCCAGTGGCTGGGGACACTTGTACGTAGGTGTCGGTCAAGGGGTCGACGTAGCCTAGTGTGTTGGGGGTGCCTTGCCGGACGATGTAGTAGCGGTTATTAACCCCGTCAAAATAGGCCGATTCCACTTGGTCACCACCAAAAGTGGGGATGACCGTAGATTTGCGCACAGTTAAGGGTGAGGCCTGGTCAAACACTACCAAAGAGCCGCTGGTGTCATCAAAGGCAAAACAGGTGGCGGCCCAGGTGCCTTGGCTTATCAGCATAAGCATACATAGCAAAGCAAACCTTATTTTAAAAACAATAGTAAACATGTTGAAAAAATTAACGTTATCGATTTGTATTTACTTCTTTCATTAGCTTAGCGTAATAAGCGTTTCGTAACAAGTAGCGGCTGCCTTTTACCACACCTGGCTAACCCCAGCACGGCATTACTGCACACGAGGGTTAAACCGTGTGACATCTAGCGTGCAGTGCAAAACCTCAGGCAGCGGCTGGTATGTGTCGTGTGCAATCAGCGCAGCCAAATGCTGCCCGCATACCGCAGCAAAACTTAAACCACGCGACCCCATCGCGGTGCAGGCGTACAGGCCGGGTGCCTCTGCCTGGGACACCGCGCCCACCATGGGCAAACGGTCGCGCGTGGTGCAGCGCGCGCCTGCCCAACCGCGCAGTAGGCCAGCGCTATGCTGCTGAGCTAACAAGTCAGCAGCTTGCGGGATAAGCTGTTGCAGACGCTGCAGGTTGGTGGCTAGGCCTTGGGCAGTGACTTGCGGGGTAAGTAGTGTGCTGTGAGGTGCGCCGTGCTCGTAGGTTGATCCGCTCAGCCAAATGCGTTTACCCATGTCGCCTTGCCAAGCTATGTTGGGTATGAAATGGCCGTTGCCGTTGACGGCGCAATAGTCTGTGGCAAGTGGGTCTGCTACGAGTGGGTTTGCTGGTGCCTCTTGGTCCGTTGCTCGGTGCTGGGCTAGCTCAGGTAGTAAGCTTGGCCACAAGGCCTGCCACTGGCTGGTCCAAGGGCCAAATACCACTTGGCCAGCCACTTGGTGCAGTGCATCTGCCGCAGGTTGCAGGCCCAGGCCGTTGAGCAAAGCCTTGGCCTGATAAGCATTGGCCAACACGGCTGCATCAGCCTGCACCAGCACGCTGCCTTGTGCATTCAGCGCTTGCCAGCCGCTGGCCGTGCCTGGGGCGCGCTGTAGATGGTTCACTGTCGCGCCCGCTATTGAGGTGATGCGCGGATGCGCCAGCCATGCCGCTACCAGTGGAGCGGGTTTGACCCAAGCTGCATCGCTAAACCAGTGCGCCTGCGGGCCCAGCTTGCCAGCGCGCTGCAAGGTGCCGCAGTGCTCCCAGTCGCGCCCTTGCACTAGCAGCTCGTGCGCAGCTTGCAGGGTGGCAGCTATGCCTAAACGGCTCAGTTGGGTGATGGGGTTGCTACCTGCGCCTTGGTGCGGTGCCATCAGTGCTACAGGCAAGCTGCTGGATGGCGACGCGGTAACTGCTAAACCAAAACCAGTGGGCGTTGATTGTGCAGCGTCTAACACTGTCACATCGCAGCCCTGTTGAGCTATTGCGTACGCGCACGCACCTCCTGCTAACCCAGCACCAATTACTATAATTTTCATAGCTTCTTAAGCAGTAAATACATGGACTAAAAAGCTATTTTATGGATAAACAGGTATTCTAAAGAACTATTAAAAACATGAAAAAAGCATATACTATCAGCGTATTGCATCAAAAGAGAACTCAGACTATTGCTCCGGCCCTGTGAAGTATTAAGCCGCATAACGAACCCGCTTGTCCTGGAAGTAGGCCATTACGCGCTCAGGCGATTGCTCCAGCATCGTCATGTGCTCACTAGCTGCAGCGCGTAACTTTGCCTTGGTGCGCACCGGCACACGTTTGCCCATCTCCTGCTTCAAGTCTGCGTTGAGCCGCTCCTCGGGATTGAGCTGAGGGCTGTAGCTGGGCAGATAGAACAGCTCAATGTGCTCACTGTTTTGGGCGACCCAGGCCTTGACCAGTTTGCTGTGATGCACCCGCAGGTTGTCCAGTATCAGAAAGACTTTTTTGCCCGCATCCTTGATCAAAGCAGTCAAGAACTCAATAAATTTGTCTGCATCAAAGGCATCATCAATAATCATCCAACGGGTTTTGCCTTGATTGGTCACCGTGGCAATCATGGAGAGCTTCTGGCGTGTCCCGCCCACCGCCATGGCCACCGGGGTTTTGCCCGCCGGTGCGTAGCTTCTGCCGCGCACGTCGGTATTGACCAGCGCGGTCTCATCGCCCCAATGAATCTCTGCGCCTTCACTCCTGGCGCGTTGCTCTATGCCGGGGTATTGGCCTTCTAGCCAGGCTTGCACCGCTACAGGGCTTTGCTCATAGGCGCGTTTGATGGGTTTTTGGGGGGTAAAGCCCCAGCGGGTGAGGTATTTGCCTACGCTGCGTACTTGCAGTGCAATACCGAACTCTTGTTCAATGAGCTGACCTACAGCCGCGCGGCTCCACAAGCAAAAGTCCATCTTCAACTGCTCGGGGCGGTGCTCGATGATGATGCGCTGGATGCTGTGCTCCTGTGCAGCAGTAAGCACTCTACCAACACCCCGACTGCGTCCCCGCACTGCAGGGCGAATGGCACTCCAGCCACCGGCTTCAAATAGATCAATCGTGGTGCGCACCGCCGGGTAGCTCAAACCCGTCATGTCCACGATCTTCATGATCTTGATGTCTTTCTTATGCAGCCGCACGACTTGCTTTCGCCTCTCGTGCAGTTGCTCCAGAGTTTGCTTTCTCGCATTTTCTTTTTCCATGGTGGTTGGATTAAAAAAGATAGCAAAGGTTCAAACTTTATTAGGCCTGATCAATAA
>JAYWGO010000015.1:0-8324 GCA_043778205.1 Polaromonas sp.
AGCATCTGCAGTGCTCAATTTTGGGGTCAATGTCGAAACTCGCTGCGCTCAAACAACGACATTGCCTGATCCCAAAATTTCCGCGCTTCGAGCCCGGGGCTCTTAATGGGCGGCAACCGGCACAGCGCCGCAGCAGTGCGCTCGTTGGCGTGCTGAGGTTTTTGTTTTGGCTCTGGCTTGTGTGCTGCTTGGGTATAGTCTAGTACGATTACTACATATTTCATAGCTACTCGTGCAGCATTTCCTTGGGCCATAGGGCTAAAACGCTTAAAACACATAACTTCGTACTACGGGCTGCCTTGACCCGGTTCCCTCTCCCTTCCCGTACCGCATTCCGTTTCCCCGCACCCTAAGCCACCAAACCACCCTTGTATTCACAGCGCATGCTGCACCGCGAAGCGCGAAGCCCGCGAGGTCTAAACTTACAGCAACCCCAGCGCCTCAATCCGCAGCACATGCGCAGCCAGCGACCGCGCCGCCACAGGCCATAGTGTGGGCGATACATCTGCGTAGGCCAATGGCACCAGCTCTTGCACGCTGGCTCCCGGCTTAGCGCGCATTGCAGCCAGTACGGCAGCTTCGCGTTTGAGGCGGTGGGCTTTAAGGTGCTCAACAGCGCGGCGCGCACCCCCCGTGTGGCTGGCACCGTCGCAGCGGGTCAGCACATAGCCGTGGGCTGGCAAAATAAAGTCAGCCCCGTGCGCTTCGCAGGCCTGGGCTAATACATCCAGCGAGTTTAAATAGGCCGTCATGTCACCATCTGGCGGGTCAATGACCGTGGTGCTGCCGTTCAAAATATGGTCGCCACTGAACAGCAGGCCATCTTCTTCCAACAGCAAACACAGGTGGTTGGCCGCATGGCCCGGCGTGTGAATCACCTGCGGCGTGATGTGCAAGGCTTGCTTGAGCGCATGCTTGCCTGTTGGCAGCCGGAAATAATGTGCCAGTGTGTCGCCATGCGCCAGCGCAATGTCCGGCTCAAAGTAGGCATTGTCACGCGCTGTCGCCGCGCTGGGCAGGCCCAAAATAGGGCACATATGCCGCGCATACTCGCCCATCAAATCGCCCGGTACCGTGTTGGTAGCCTCCAGCACCAGCGCCTGCAGCGGCTGGGCTGCGGGGGAATGGTCGGCATGCGAATGGGTACACACGATAGCGCTAATGTCGCCGCCCGTAGCCGCCATGATGCGTTCAATATGCCCCATATCATGCGGGCCAGGGTCAATTACCACATAGCCTGTAGCTGGCGTGCCTATGATGTAGGTGTTGGTGCCGGGCCCCGTCATCATGCCGGGGTTAGGGGCGGTAAGGCGCATCACGTGGGCCAGCAGGGGTACGGCGGAGGTGTGCTGCCAGTCTAGCGGGTGCACTATGTGCCCATCGGGGCAGACCATGGCCAGCTCGCCAAAGGCGCTCTCGTGCTCCATAAAACGGGCTTCTTTGCCGTTTAGCAAGCCCGCGCGCGGGCAGCTGGTCCACAGCGGCTGCTCGGTACTGCAGGCTTGCAGCACATCAGTCACGGTGGCAAAGGCCTGTAGGCGCTCTAGGGTGCGAATGGTGGGAAAAATAATGAAAAAATCACCGGCCTCGTTGCGCGCCAGCGCGTCACTGGGCCGCACCCATTCAGGCGCAAACTGCTCGGTCTCGTCTGCCACGGGGTTTTGGCCCTCGGGCATGCGGGCTACCAAAAAAGGCACGTCAAACCGGCGCGGCATATCGCGGTCGGTAATCCAGTGCGCCAGTGGAAACACCTGGTGCGCGGCCAGCGTGTAGCCACCCGCCTGCATTTGTTCATAAAACGGCCCACTGCGGTCTAGCGCGTCAATGTCGGCCTGGTTGCAGGGCGCGCCGCTGCTGCGGTGGGCCAGCAAAATCCCCAGCTCTTCAAAGCTCTCGCGGATAGCGGCCAGGGCCTGTGTGCAGGCCAACGGGGTTTGGGTGCTGCGTGTTTTAAGCAAACTGCTTACTATTAAATCAGTAGCTACTCGTGCAGCATTTCCTTGGGCTACAGCATGAAAATGGTCTAAATCATCAATTCCCCCACCGGGGAACACATAGGCCCCCGGCGCAAAGCTGGCCGTCATGGCGCGCCGCGTCATCAGCACCTCAATGCCTGCAGGTGTGTCGCGTAGCAGCACCACGGTGGCGGCAGGGCGCAGGGCGGCGGGTTCGCGCGGGGTGTGGAGCAATGTGTTGGGTCGTACCATGGGTAAATTACAGCATGAGTTACATAATTTTGCACTATAAACTTTAAGCCTTAGGTTGAAACCCTCACGTAGTTTCCCTCATGCCGCGCCAGACGGCTACACTTTTGCGGTGGTGTTTGACACCCATGCCGTTAACCCCGCGCTGATTCCCAACCTGAGCTTTGACACCCGCAAAGACCTGGCCCCCATCGCCTTGATCGGCACCGCGCCGATGGTGTTGGCCACGCATGTGGGCAGCGAGTACAAAACTTTTGCTGACGTGATGGCCGCAGCCAAGTCCAAAAAGAACGTGAGCTATGGCACCATTGGCAGCGGTTCTCTAGGCCATTTGGCCATGGCGCTGATTGGCAAAAACAACGGCCTAGATTGGCAGCACATCCCCTACAAAGGCGGTGGCCCGCTGATGAACGATGCCATTGCAGGCCACGTTCCGCTGTCTATCGGCACCGTGTTTCTTACTAAACCGCACATCGACAGTGGCCGCATGCGCCCACTGGTAGTCTCCAGTGCCAAGCGCAGCCCCGACTTGCCAAGCGTACCCACCATGGCCGAGAGCGGCATTACCGGCTTTGACGCCCCCGCCTGGTGGGCCATCGTAGCCCCGGCCAACACCCCACCTGATATTTTGAAGCGCATGAACGAAGAAGTGAACAAAGCGCTCAAAAACGCCGACATTGCCAAAAAGTTAGATGCCCAAGGTATTGACATCGTAGGCGGCAGCGCCGACGCCGCGCGCAGCTTTATTGACAAGCAAATGGAGATCTGGGCTAAGGTGGTCAAAGACAACGGCATTAAGGCCGACTAAGCGACTCTGCCGTTGTTTGCCACTGCTTATTCAGGGCTGACCTGCAGCGCCACCAAAAACCGCGCCACCATCTTGTAAGTGGCTATCGCACTGGTTAGCTCGACAATTTGCGTGGTGTCAAAGTGCTGGCGCAGGGCGGCGAAGGTGGTGTCCTGCACTTGCACGTTCACCGTCATCTCATAGGCATACTGCATTACTATGGTTTCTATAGCTGCTTGTGCAGCATTTCCTTGGGCCAGAGGCAGTTTTTGCTCTAAATAAGGTGCTACAAAGCTGGCCAAAGCGTCTAGCTCGGCCTGGGTACCGCCAGCGGCTAAAAAGTCGGGTGCGTGGTGGGCATATTCATAGGCGGCCCCGGTCAGCAAGGCTACGGTGCAGATGGCCAGCTCGCGCAGTTTGCGGCTGGTGGGCAGCTCGGTGCGCACGGCTTTAAGGTACACGTTCCAGCCGCGCGCCAGCGGCTCGCTCCACAGCAGGGCTTTGTCCAGGTTAATCAGCGCGCCGCCCCGGCGCGCTTTGATGGCGTCTACCAGATCGGTGCTCTGGGGGTGGGCCGCTTGGGTCCAGTCGGGAATGCGCATGGGGTGGTCTTTCTTGGGAATGGCTAATTGCACTTGTTGAGGAGGTGTAAATAACTTACTATTGGATGCAAAAGTAGTTAATTAAAACCCATTACAACTGCTCGCCTGCTTTAACTAAACCTTTGTTATTCACAGTATGCACCGCCAGAGCCATAGCCTTAGCCCTAGTCAAAACCCATCCGCCTTGGGCAGCAAAGTTGTATGACTGATTCTGCCCTGCATATTCTGGTTGCTGACGACCATACCATGATGCGTGAGGGCATTGCCCTGATGGTGGACACCGAGTGGCCCGGCTCAGTGTGCCATTTTGCCAACGACTACGCCAGCGTGATCGCCCAGCTAGACAGCCAAAGCCCAGCTGGTGGCTACGACGCTGTGGTGCTAGACCTGCGCATGCCCGGCATGCGCGGCACTGACAGCGTAGCCCAGATTAGCCAGCGCGCTGGCACCAGCCCCGTGCTGGTGTGCACCGCCCTGGACGACCCTGGATTGCTTGACAGGCTGGATGCCACCGGAGTTTTTGCCGTGGTGAACAAAGCAGCAGGCTCGCAAGAGTTTTTAAACCTGCTGCGCCTTGCCTTGGCCCAGCCTCCAGCGCCGTGCAACACCGACAACGAACGGGCTACCACGCGGCCCATGGCGCTGATGGAGTTTGCTGACAGCGCACCCGGTCTCATGCAAAGCGGCAGTGCCATGCTAACCCGCAGGCAGCGCGATATTTTGAAGCTTTTGCACCAAGGCAAGCCCAGCAAAGTAATTGCCGACCACATGGGCATTGGCCTGGGCACGGTAAAAACCCATTTGCATACCTTGTACACCGTCATGGGGGTGGCCAGCCGCACCGAGGCCATTGCCAAGTCGCAAGGCTGGATGCTGTAGCCCCTGCCCACCATGCACCCAAGCTAGCCAGCATGGCCAGTGCCCCCAGCTTGATCGACGACCCCCGCCTGCGCGCCGAGGTGGTGGCCACCTTGCTGCGCGGCGTGCTGGTCAGCCCCATCGTCATCAGCTTGGCGATTGCGGTAGTGTGGTGGCAGTTTCGCCTTGGTTACCTCAGCTGGGTGCTTGGAGTGGCATTGGCGTGCTGGTGGGTCAACAGCTTGGTGTATGTGGGTTTGTATGCCCTTCACCGAGCCCAACCCCCAGCGGTGCAGGCCAGTCCCGCAGCCACGTGGCGCTACCTGCGCCGCTTGCTGGTCAGCCGCTATACCGACTACCTGTTGGTCGGCTTGGGCTCGTGGTGGATGTTTCGCATGCGGCCCGATTTGGTGCTGATTATTGTGCTGGGTGTCATCATGTACATGTACGTCTCGTTCATGAAAAACGCGCCCTACACACCGCTCACCCGCTGGCAGTCGGTGTGCATGCTAACGCCGCTGACGGTCACATTTGCCACCAGCGGGCAAGCCCAGCTGGTGGGTATTGCAGGCTACTTTGTTATCAACACCATTGCCTTGCATTTCTATGGCCAGCACTACGCTGAGATGGTGCAGTTGCAAATCACCCAGCGGTTTCAGCTAGAAAATTTAGCCCAAGAGCTGCAGCACGAGCGTGACCGCGCCGATGCGGCCAACCAGTCCAAGTCACGCTTTTTTACCGCCGCCAGCCACGACGCGCGCCAGCCACTGCAGGTGATAGCCCTGCTGTTCCAAAGCTTTCAAAAATCTAGCCACGCCAGTGATGCCGACAAGCACACCATTGCCAAAATTGACGTGAACCTGCAAACCATCCGCAACCTGTTTGACCGCGTGCTGGACATCTCGCGCATCGACTCGGGCACCATCACCCCGCAGCTTGAATCCATCCCCCTGCAAGCGCTGTTCGACAAGCTAGACGCCCAGTTTGGCACGCTGGCCGCAGCGCGTGGCCTGTGGCTGCGCTTTGCGCCCACCCAGGCCTGCGTGCTGCACGACCCCCAGCTGCTAGAGCGCATCGCGTCTAACCTGGTGCACAACGCCCTTAAATACACCACCCACGGCGGCGTGTGGGTAGGCTGGCGCGCCGCACGCGGCCAGCTAGAGGTGCGCGACAGTGGCCTGGGCATTAGCCTGGCGGACCAAGCCACCATCTTCCAAGAGTTTGCCCAGCTAGACAACCCAAAGCGTGATAACCAAGAACACAGTACCGAACGCCACAACGAAGCCGGGCTGGGCCTGGGCCTGTCGATTGTGAAACGCTTGGCCGACCTCACCCACACCCCGCTAGGCCTGCGTTCAGCCCCCGCGCGGGGCAGCACCTTTTGGCTCAAGCTGCCGTTAGCTGCGCCATTGCCAACCTCCCCAACCACCCCTGCCGCCAAGTCGCCCACGCTTGGCGGCCCACAGCTTCTGCGCCATCTGCATATTTTGTACGCCGAAGACCACGCCCCACTGCGCGCGCTCATCACCAGCTTGCTGCAAAACGCCGGTGCCACCGTGCACCCTTGCGCCGATGTTGGCAGCGCCTTAGCCCTGCTGCGCAGCGGCGCAGCAGTTAACCTGGTGCTCACCGACTACCGCCTGGGCCCCAGCGGCACCGGCCTGGACGTCGTGCACGCCGCCCGCGCACAGCACAGTGCAGCGCTGCCCGCCGTGCTGCTGACCGGCGACACCGCCGTCAAAGACCTGGCCTCGATCCAGCAGCTTGCCCACACCACCCTGCTGCACAAGCCAGTAGACGGTGACCAGCTGTTGCTGGCGCTGCACACAGCCGCCGCCTAAGCGAGCCCACCCCGGGCCAACGGCTGCCGGGTGGCCGCAGCTTCTATACCTAAAGATAGATGCCTAAAAGCATCTATTGGTAAGTGGCGAAAAAAATTACCATGCCCTCACCACAACAGCCTAAGCCGTTGTTTGGGCCATTTAATTTTATCCAAGGAGTCCACATGCAAAACCACACTTTCCGTCCACTTAAAGCCATCGCGCTGCTAGTGGGCACTGTAGCCATACTTGCCGCGTGCGGCGGCGGCGGCGGCGATGCCGCGCCAGCCCCCAGCGCCACCACGCCAGCGGTAACGCCAACGCCGACGCCCACACCTACGCCCACACCTACGCCCACACCTACGCCCACACCTACGCCAACGCCAACGCCTACACCAACACCAACACCAACACCAACACCAACCACACCACCCGCCGTGGCCACCATTGATGTCGTCGCCTCTCCCGGCGCTACCAAAGTGGTGGGCAACACGCTCTACGGCTACGGCGTGCAGAGCAATGCGCTCAGCCTTAGCGCCCCAGACTGGACTTGGGGCGACGGCACCGCCAACAGCACTGGCCCCGTGGCAGTCAAAGCCTGGTACACACCGGGCACCTACACCGTCACCGTAGCCACCAGTGCCACCGACAGAACACCCAATGCACCACTGAACTCAAGCTTTCAGGTAGCCGCCATCGGCAGTCCCTTGTCCATGGGCAGGGGGCATGGTTGCGGCATCTTGGCAGACGGTAACGTTAAATGCTGGGGTGCTACCACTAGCGGAGTCTCTGACTTGAATGCTTTAACTGGCAGTGTCAGCATTGCATCTGAGGATAGCTCGAACTGCGCTCTTAAAAGCGATGGTAGCGTCACTTGCTGGGGCAGCAATGCGGCCCATCAAGGCGGAACAGGCAGCAATTCTTTAAACCGCATTCCAGCCGGCTCAGTGCCTGGCCTGACGGGGGTTACCGCCATTGGTGCCGCCTACGGAGCCTATTGCGCGGTACTGGCCGACAAAACAGTCAAGTGCTGGGGCAACAATAGTAGTTACTCCAACCAATTGCCCTTTGCTGCCACCTCCGTTACAACGCCCACCCCCATCCCCGGTTTGACCGATGTTGCATCACTGGGCATGGGCCAAGAAGGCCACTCCTGCATAGTTAAAACCAATGGCACAGTAGCATGCTGGGGTGCCAACGGCCGAGGCCAGTTAGGCGATGGCACTACCGTGACCCCACGCACCAGCCCCGTGGCTGTACCCGGCTTGACCAACGTAGCCGCAGTAGACGCTAACGGCAACTTTAGCTGTGCCCTCAAATACGACGGCAGCGTGGTGTGCTGGGGTTACAACGGCTACTACCAGCTAGGCAATGGCACCGGGCTTGACAGCAACACGCCCGTGGCAGTCAACGGCCTTACCGATGCGGTCTCTATCGCGCTAGGCAGAGAACATGCTTGCGCACTTAAAGAGAACGGCACCGTAGCCTGCTGGGGCCGTTCGGTGTTTGGCAGCTTGGGCGATGGCTATGTGGGCAACGGCAGACAAGCGCCCGCTATTGTCAGCGGCTTAACCGACATCGTAGCCATTAGCTCCAATCAAGGATGGAGTAGCTGCGCACTAAAGAACACCGGCGAGACCTTTTGCTGGGGTAACAACAGCAACAGCCAGCTAGGCGACGGCACCACCACCCAGCAAAACAGCCCTGTACTGGTCAACGCTGGTGCAGTGTTCTGGAAGTAAATCGCCCCAATACCAAGGACACACCATGCACTACGTTTCAAAGAGTCTATTTAAAACCCTATTGCCGTTGCTCAGCACAATAGCCGTGCTGGTGGCATGCGGTGGTGGTGGCGGTGGTGGCGATGCCGCGCCAGCGCCCAGCGCCAGCACACCAGTAGCAGTAACACCCACACCAACACCCACACCCGTAACGCCAACACCCAGGCCTCTAGACCAGCCCGATTTTGAGCTGCGCCCCAACACAGGCACTGTCAAAGTAGGCGAAAGCTTGGTGCTGGACTTGGTAGATTGCAGCGTAGTCATTGCCGGTG
>JAYWGO010000016.1:0-8323 GCA_043778205.1 Polaromonas sp.
CCCGACCAAGTACCTGGACGGGAGTATCAGCATGCCCTTGTCTCCTGACTTGGTCTAAAAGCTTGCCGTTATGCCTACCTACGACTATGCATGCAGGCACTGTGGCGATTTTGATGCGCTGCGCAGCCTCAGTGCACGCAACGAACCCGCCGATTGCCCAGACTGTGGCGCTGCAAGCCAGCGTGTTTTTATCCGGGCACCGAGACTGGGTTTGCTAGACCCCAGTACGCGCAGCGCTCTTGCAACCAACGAGCGCGCGCGCCATGAGCCCAAAAGCTCCGGGGAGTACCCGCGCTTGCGCCACCCTGCCGGTTGTGGCTGTTGCTTGCCAGGTCAACGTGGTGCCACAGTGACCGCGGCTAACGGCAATAAGAGTTTTCCAGGCAAACGGCCCTGGATGATCAGCCATTAGTTTTCTAGCAGCTGTTTACCGGTCTGGCCAGTGCCAATAGTTGCCTACAATTGCAGGCATGCAACTAGCCCCCGCCCAGCTTAGCCAACACCTTCAACGCGGTCTCAAGTCGCTGTACACCTTGCATGGCGACGAGCCTTTGCTGATTCAAGAGGCGGCAGACAGCCTGCGCGCCACGGCCCGTGCGCAGGGGTATACCGAGCGGTCGGTGCACACCGTAGCAGGCGCTCACTTTGACTGGAGCGAAGTGCTGGCATCGGGAGGATCGCTGAGCTTGTTTGCCGACAAGCAAATACTGGAGGTGCGGGTGCCTACCGGCAAGCCGGGCAAAGAGGGCAGTCCCGCCATTCAGCAGCTGGCCCAAGCCGCCCAAGACAATGACAGCACACTGACCATTTTTATTTTGCCCAAGCTGGACAAAATGACCAAAACGGGCGCGTGGTTCACCGCACTGGACAGTTACGGCATGACGCTGCAGATTGACAGCATTGAGCGGCGCGTGCTGCCCCAGTGGATTGCCCAGCGCCTGGGCGCGCTGGGGCTGCGGGTAAAAGCTGGCGAGGAGGGTGAGCGCACACTGAAGTTTTTTGCCGACCGGGTAGAGGGCAACTTGCTGGCTGCGCACCAAGAGATGCAAAAACTGGCCTTGCTGTACCCGGCCGGCCCAGCAAGCCCAGGCACTGCAGCAGCTGGGCCGCAATCCGGGCCGCCAGCCGTGCAGCAAGAGGGCCTAAGCCAGCGCGAGCTAAGCTTCGATGAAGTAGAAAGCGCCGTGCTCAACGTAGCCCGCTACGATGTGTTCAAGCTGTCCGAAGCAGTGCTGGCAGGCAATGTCGCCCGCGTGCAGCGCATGCTAGATGGCCTGCAAGCTGAGGGCGAGGCCACGGTGCTGGTGCACTGGACCCTGTCAGAAGACATTCGCGCTTTGGCCCGCTTGCGCAGCCTAATCGACAGCGGCAAACCTTTGCCCATGGCGCTGCAAGAGGCGCGGGTGTGGGGCGTTAAGCAAAAGCTGTTTGAGCGCATTTTGCCGCGCCTGTCGTCTCTGGACGCTGCCAACCTGCTGCACGCCGCGCACCAGGTGGACGGTATCGCCAAAGGCCTCAAGCAGCCCGGCTGGCCAACGGATGCCTGGGTGGCCCTGCACCAGTTGGCCATGATGGTGTGCAAAGCAGTGGCCTGATTGGCAAACTAAATCAGCTTGCCAATCAACCCCGCCAGCAGGCTAAGGACGATGGTGGAACCTAGCGGGATTGAAATGTGCCGCCCGCGAAAGGTAAAGCTAAAGTCGCCGGGCAGGCGGCCAAAGCCCCAGCGGCGCAATGCAGGGGCTAGCGCGCCAATCAGCAGCAGTGCCAGCAGGGTAACGATCAGCCAGCGAAACATGGCACTATTAAATATATAGCTACCCGTGCAGCATTTCCTTGGGTCATAGGGCTAAAAGGCTAAAAAATAGGTGAGGCTACAGAAGGGCGCATTTACGTGCGGCCAAAGTCGTCTTGCAGACGGGTAATGTCGTCTTCGCCCAGGTAGGCGCCGATTTGCACTTCAATAATCTCTACGGGTTCGCGCCCCAGGTTGCTCAGCCGGTGCACTTGGCCCAGGGCAATGTCGCAGTGCTGGCCGGGGTGCAGGTCAAAGTCGGTGAAGGTTTCGCCGTCTTGGTTGCCCAGGGTAATGCGGGCGGTGCCGCGTACCACCACCCAGTGCTCGGCGCGCTGGGCGTGCTTTTGCAGGCTCAGGCGTTGGCCAGGGTTAACGCATATGCGTTTGACTTTGTTGCCATTGGCGTGTGCGCCTGTGCCGTAGCTGGCCTCGTCCAGCGCCTCGTACCAGCCCCAGGGGCGTTCGGTGTGCTCAACTCGGATGGTTTTATGGGTGGTGTGGGTCATAGTAGTTAGCAGTTTACAGTGTGTGGGTGCGGTCGCCGGTGGCAAAGCCCATGGGCTCAAAGTCTGCGCCTTTGCCAAAGGCTATCACCTTGAACAGCTCGCCCATTTCATGCTCGTTCACCAGCTTGGCGGTATGAACCCGCTGCAGCGGGCTTAGCTGCTCTAGCATGGGGAGCAAACCGCAGTTGATGAGAAAACGGCCTTGGGTGGCGTAGCCCAGCACGTCTAGCCCCGCGTTTTGCCCCGCCAGCGCAATACCGCTGAAGTTGACATGGGCGGTAATGTCTTTTTCGCCCACCAGGTGCAGCGGGTCGGGGTCGGCTTGGTGCTGGTAGTGGCACATTAGCGTGCCCATGTGGCGCTGGGGGTGGTAGTACTCGCTGTCGGGAAAGCCATAGTCAATAAAGAAAGCTGCGCCGCGCGCAAGGTGGCTGGCCAAGGTGCTGACAAAGGCCTCGGCTTGGGGGTGAATCTCGGTTAAATAGTCGTGGGGGCCTGCGATGTCCAGGCCAGGGCGCAGGGCGGTGGGGCGGTCTTGCCAGGCCCAGGCCTGTGCCCCATGGTCTGCACAGCTATTTTCGCTGGCAACCACACCGCGCTCGTGCCACACACCTGCGCTGCGTTGCAGTAGCTTGACGGGCATGGCGTCCAGCACTTCGTTGCCAACGACCACACCTTCAAACTGCGCTGGCAGGGTGTCTAGCCACTGCACGCGGCTGCCCAAATGCGCCAGTGTGGCCTGCTGGCGGGCGCGCAGGCTGCTGGACACTTCAAGTATGAAATAGTGCTCTAGCCCAAGATTTTGTTGCACAAGCAGCTCACATATTTGTAGCGCCAGGGCGCCGCTACCAGCGCCTACCTCTAGCACACAGCGGGTGCCTGTGGCCAGCAAGGCCTGGGCTACTTGCTGGCCCACACAAGCGCCAAACAGCGGCGACAGCTCGGGCGCGGTGACAAAGTCGCTGCCTGCAATGGGTGTACCGTCTGCAGCGCGCCGTGGCGGCAGGCTGCCCAGCTTTTGCGAGCCATGGGCGTAGTAGCCCAGGCCAGGCGTGTACAGCGCGGCGTGCATAAAATCGTCAAAGGCCAGCCAGCCGCCTGCCTGGGCCAGCTGGGCTTGCAGTGCATGGTGCAGCGCTGGTGATTGCCCTGCTGTTTGCACTAATTTATTCGCTAATTTGTCCACTAAGTTGTTCGCTAAATTCGGCATGGTGTTTTGCACTGGCTAATACGCCCAGCGCTGAGCTTGGTATTACTGTAATTAGGGCGTGTCCGATACACTCGGCATTGCTGTGTTCGCATTGGTATTGTCCATGAACCTTAAGTTTCCGTCAGATATGTCCGCTTCCATCCCTACTGCCCCTGCTACCGCGCCTGCAAATGTCGGCAAACCTGTACCGCCCACCCCGGTGGTGCCGGTGGTGCCGGTGGTATTGGTCACCGGCGCTGCCAAGCGGCTGGGCCGCGCTATTGCCCTGCACCTAGCCCGCGCGGGCTGGCGCGTGGCCGTGCACTACGGCAGCTCGGCAGCTGATGCGCAAGCCACCATGGCCGACTGCGCCGCGCTCACCCCCGGCAGCGCGGTGTTTCAGGCTGATCTGGCCAACGAAGCCGCAGCCTGCGCCCTGCTGCCCGCTGTGGTGGCCCAGCTGGGGCGGGTAGACGCAGTGGTCAACTGCGCCGCACTGTTTGCGCACGACAACGCTGCCAGCTTTAGCTACGCGGCCTTGCAGGCACATATGTTTGCCAATACCGCTGCCCCTATTGTGCTGGCGCAAGCGCTGCACGCGCATGTGCAGCAGCGGCTTGGGCCAGATGGTGGACCAACCAGTGCGCTGGGCAGTGAGCAACGCACTGCACAAAGCAGCGCAGAGGCAAAAGTAAACGCAAACACAAGCGCAAGCCCTGCGGCCCAAGGCGTGGTGGTCAACCTGCTAGACCAAAAGCTGTGGAACCCCAACCCCGACTTCATCAGCTACACCCTGTCCAAAGCTGCGCTTGAGTCGGCCAACACCCTGCTGGCCATGGCGCTGGCACCCCAGGTGCGCGTGGTGGGCGTGGCCCCAGGCCTCACGCTGACCAGCCACATGCTCAGTGACGAAAAATTCCAAACCCTGCACGCCCTGAGCCCGCTGGGCCGCAGCTCCAGCCCAGAAGATGTGTGCAGCGCTGTGCTGTTTGCCTTGACCAATGCGTCCATCACCGGCACCACCTTGCTGGTAGATGGCGGCCAGCACCTGATGAAATTTGAGCGCGATTTTTCGTTAATGTAATGGCCTGCACAGTAGGTTGCAACAAGAATATGTCAAATATGACGCACAGGTGTAAACGCTGTTGCAAGCCTCTTGTAAGATGTTAATCTAAACTAACGCTGTTATGCACACCACCCAAGGCAACCAAACCCTCACCCTCTCGGGCCTGCGTTTTGCCGCAAATTTAGGTATTTTGGCGCACGAAAAAACCCAGTCGCAACCTATCCAGGTAGACACTGAGCTCAACCTAGGCCCCCAGCCCCTGCTGCCCAGTGACGATGAAATCAACCATGTGCTGGACTACCGCAAGGTGCGCCAAATCATCATTGATGAATGCACTGAGCGGCACATCAACCTGCTAGAAAGCCTGATAGGCAAGGTTAGTGTGCGTTTAATGCAACTGCCCGGCGTACTGGGCGTGCGCGTCAAAATCGCCAAGCTAGAGATTTTTGACGACTGCGAAGTGGCCATTCGGGTTGAAAGCGGGCAGTGGTAAAAAACCCCATGCGTACCCCAAATTCTACCGGTATCGACACACTCAGTGTTGAGCTTGACACCCGTATAGAGCAGCCGCGTCTGGGCCAGATGCTGGTCTGCAGTTTGGTAGTCGGCAAGCCCACATCAGAGCAGCTGCAAACCTTGTCCGAGCAAAGCAGCCATAACAACCGCAACCGGGGTTTGACTGGCGTGCTGCTGTGTGGCAATGGCGTATTCGTACATTGGCTTGAAGGCTTGGAGTCCTATTTGCAAGAGGCTTGGGCCTCTATTGCCAAAGATACACGCCACAGCAATGTGGTGGTGGTGTGGCAAAACAAGGAAGCGCCCGAGCGCTTGTTTGGCGACTGGAATATGGGTCTGCGCAGTCCACTGGTTGCGCACGACCTGCTGGCCATGTTGAACATCGTTAAGCAGCAGCGCAATGCAAAAACGATGCTCAACCAAGGCTACTACGAGGTATTTTCCGAAGCCGTTAACCTGCTGGAGACTGTATGTGGGTCGAAAGCTAGAGCGCACCACTTGAGCCCTGCGCGGGGTGTGCTGGCCGCCATGAAGCGTTACCCTTTCACGCCGCTTTTAATTACACCGGCATTTCAGCCTGGCCAAACAGCCAAACCCTCGGAGCTTAGTTCGCTCACTAACGATGCTTCCTCTATTTTTAAAAACTCAATACCGTTTGAACATGCAGCCTTATTTGACCGTGCTGCCGAAGGCGCAGACGATCTGCTGACCCTGCTAGACAGGCCTTTGCGCTGGGCAATAGGCAAAGACCTGTGGGCGCTGCGCACAACGTTAAGCGACCGGCCCCTGCACTGGACTTATGAGGACAAACTGGTAGTGGTTTTTGACCACCGTACCTGGCGCCTAGGCATGCATCCCGAGTTGACCAGCATCGCCTACGAACAGGCCTGTATGGTCGAGCGCCTGCCCAGTGCCAACGACATTCCCGCCGTGTTTCGCCAAACTACGGCCTACGCTTTGCTGTGGGACTTTGCGGTGTCGGCCCGTGCCAGCGACTTGAAATTGCCCACGCGGTTTAAGCACGGCCGCATCCGCCTGCGCCGCCCACCGCCTGTGCCCGAGCACATGCTCAACACCGAGCAGCAGCACCTGCTGGCCTTGCTGGGCAAAGGCCCTGAGCGCTTGGTCGATCTAGCCCAGTCGATGCACCTGCAGGTGGATGCCGCAGCCAACCTGCTGCGCCCCCTGTACGCAACACGCTGTATTGAGGCGTTGGGTAAATAAAGTAACTGGTGGCTTAGCCCAGTACCTGCGCGGCATGGCTTGCCCGCGCTGAAAGTGAGAAAATACGCCTATGAACGCTCCCACCGAACCTAGCACTTGGCTTGCAGCCCAAACGTCCCAAGCCACCCCTGCAGCTGATGCAACCGATGCCACTGCCCCCTACGGCACCTCCGGGGTAGCGCCCACAGACACAGCCGCTGCCAGAGCCGCTTTTGAAAACAACAAGCTAGACAAACGCCTGTGCCGCTTGGTAGGCAAAGCCATCGTGGACTACAACATGGTCGAGCAGGGCGACAAAGTGATGGTGTGCCTGTCTGGCGGTAAAGACAGCTACGCCATGCTGGACATTTTGCGCAAACTGCAAAAACGCGCCCCGATCGACTTTGAGCTGATCGCCGTCAACCTGGACCAAAAGCAGCCTGGCTTCCCAGCCGACGTGCTGCCCGCTTACCTGGGTAAATTGGGCGTAAAGTTCCATATTGAAAACCAAGACACCTACAGCATCGTTAAAGACAAGATTCCTGAGGGTAAAACCATGTGCAGCCTGTGCAGCAGACTGCGCCGGGGCATTTTGTACCGCGTGGCCAAAGAGCTGGGGGCCACCAAAATTGCGCTAGGCCACCACCGCGACGACATGCTGCAAACCCTGCTGCTGAACATGTTTTTTGGCGGCAAACTCAAAGGCATGCCGCCCAAGCTGCAAAGCGACAACGGTGAACACATCGTTATTCGCCCGCTGGCCTACGTTGATGAACGCGATTTGGTGAAATGGGCCCAGGTGCAGCAGTACCCCATCATTCCCTGCACGCTGTGCGGCAACCAAGACAACCTGCAGCGCCGCCAGGTGGGTGCCATGCTCAAAGAATGGCAAACCAAGCACCCAGGTCGTTTGGACAATATGCTTAACGCCCTGCAAAATGTGGTGCCCTCGCATTTGATGGACGTGAAACTTCACAACTTCAAAGCACTCCAAGCCAATGGTAAGCCCGACCCACAGGGCGACAAGGGGTTTGACCATGACAGTTTTGCACCACCAGGCAACGTTGTTCGCTTTGACTAGCACGGCGCGGCTTATGCCCAAGCAGCAGTCATTTTTTAAGCTTTTTAGGCCTACGGCCCAAGGAAATACTGCACGGACAGCTATTAAAAATGTAGCATATTGGTTTTTACTGGTAGTTACTTTTAGCCTGCTGACCGGCTGCGCCGGCGTGCGTTTGATCGACAGCGAGGTAAACGCCTTCTCCAAACTGGCCACCGTACCGCCCGCCAGCACCTACCGTTTTGAGCGCCTGCCCTCACAGCAAACAGACGTAGCTAGCCAAGACCAGCTAGAAACCATTGCCCAAACCGCGCTAGACAAAGTAGGCCTGCGCCGCGTAGGCGACGCACCGGGCAGCCCCGCTGCGCGTTACAGCGTGCAAATGACCGTTCTGCAAAGCCAAAACAATGTGCCAGGTGACGGCTGGTGGCCGTATTTTGCTATTCCCGTGGTCATCGGCACCAGCGTGGTGGTGGGCGCTGCGCATACGCGGGGGCGCTACCGGCACGGCTTGGGTTTTGGTTTTGGCTTAGGTTATGGCTATGGCTACGGCTACCCCTATGGTTTTCCCTACTTGGTAGCGTCCCCGCCCAATTACCTGCGCGATGTGGCCTTGGTAATGCGCGACGTAGCCAGCAATACCGTGGTGTACGAAACCCGGGCCAAACACGAGGGCCCGTGGAGCGACAGCATGGCCATCTTGCCTGCCATGTTCGACGCGGCCCTGCAAGGCTTCCCCGCAGCGCCTGCTGGGCCACGGCGGGTGAATGTGGAAGTTGTGCGCTGAGTTTTGCGCTGTTGTGCAAACTGTTTTGTAGCGTTGTCTTAGTACCGCGCACCGCTGCGGCGCTGCGCCGGTTGCCGCCCTGAGCCCCGGGCCTTCGGCAAGCATCTGCAGTGCTCAATTTTGGGGTCAATGTCGAAACTCGCTGCGCTCAAACAACGACATTGCCTGATCCCAAAATTTCCGCGCTTCGAGCCCGGG
>JAYWGO010000017.1:0-29456 GCA_043778205.1 Polaromonas sp.
CGGCGCGGCCAATAGTTTGAATCAGGCTGCGCTCTGCTCGCAAAAAACCTTCCTTATCAGCATCCAAGATCGCCACTAACGACACCTCGGGGATGTCCAGGCCTTCACGCAGCAAGTTAATGCCGACCAGTACATCAAAAGCGCCCAGGCGCAAATCCCGCAAAATTTCAACCCGCTCAACGGTGTCTACATCGCTGTGCAAATAGCGCACTTTCACACCATTTTCGCTTAAGTAGTCGGTCAGTTGCTCGGCCATGCGCTTTGTCAGTGTGGTAATTAGAACGCGCTCGTTTTTATCCACCCGAATGCGAATTTCCCCCAGCACGTCGTCTACCTGGTTCACCGCTGGGCGCACTTCAACTTGCGGGTCAACCAGCCCAGTCGGCCGCACCACTTGCTCAACCACTTGACCAGCGTGCTCTTTTTCATACGCAGCGGGTGTGGCGGAGACAAAAATCGCCTGGCGCATTTTGACTTCAAACTCATCAAACTTTAGCGGCCGGTTGTCTAGCGCACTGGGCAGCCTGAAGCCATAGTCAACCAATGTGGTTTTACGCGACCGGTCGCCGTTGTACATGGCGTTCAGCTGGCCAATCATGACGTGGCTCTCGTCCAGGAACATCACTGCGTCTTTGGGCATGTAGTCGCACAGAGTGGACGGCGGCGAGCCGGGTGGTGCGCCACTCAAATGCCGGGTGTAGTTTTCAATGCCTTTGCAGTGGCCAATCTCGGTCAGCATTTCCAGGTCAAACCGGGTGCGCTGCTCAATGCGCTGCGCCTCGACCAGCTTGCCCTGGCTAACAAAATAATCGATGCGTTCTGCCAGCTCGAGCTTGATGGTTTCAATCGAAGTCATCACTTTGTCGCGCGGGGTCACGTAATGGCTTTTTGGGTAGACCACAAAGCGCGGCACTTTTTGCCGAATGCGGCCCGTCAGTGGATCAAAAAGCTGTAGCGATTCAATCTCGTCGTCAAAGAGCTCGATGCGCAAAGCCAGCTCTGAATGCTCTGCCGGGAACACGTCAATCACGTCTCCGCGCACCCGAAACGTGCCGCGTGAAAAGTCCATGTCATTGCGCTGGTACTGCATCCGAATCAGCCGCGCAATCACATCACGTTGCCCCATTTTGTCGGCCACCCGTGCAATAAAACGCATTTGGGTGTAGTCCTCAGGCGCGCCAATTCCGTAAATGGCGCTGACCGTTGCCACGATGATGGTGTCGCGCCGCTCTAGCACGCTCTTGGTGGCAGACAAGCGCATTTGCTCAATGTGCTCGTTGATGGCGGAGTCTTTTTCAATGAACAAATCGCGCTGCGGCACATAGGCCTCGGGCTGGTAATAGTCGTAGTAACTGACAAAATATTCCACCGCGTTTTTAGGGAAAAACTCGCGGAACTCGCTGTACAGCTGCGCCGCCAGGGTTTTGTTGGGCGCAAACACCAGCGCAGGCTTGCCCATTTGCGCAATCACATTGGCCATGGTGAAGGTTTTGCCCGAGCCGGTAACGCCCAGCAGGGTTTGAAAAACCTCCCCATCCCGCAAACCCTCCACCAGCTTGGCAATGGCGGTAGGCTGGTCGCCCGCAGGCGGGTACGGCTGAAACAGCTCAAAAGGCGAGCCAGGGTAGCTGACAAACTGGCCTTTTTTCGTTTCAGGAATAACTTCGGCTACATCTTGCATGGCTGGTGTGCTCATTAGGGTGGCTGTCCCCGGTAAAATATTAGGTAATCCTACAGATTAATGCATTTTGGACGCAGAGGACGCGAAGGTTTTGCAAAGACCGCAGAAGGAAGATAAAAAATACAAAAAAGATAAAAACAAATTCAAAAACGAGGTGTGATTCATTGAAATTTGTATTTTTTGGTTTTATTTTTTGGTTTTATTTTTGGTTTTTCTTTTTTGCGCCCTTCGCGCAACCTTCGCGACCTCTGCGTTCAAAAAATCCCCGCCCCGCCCCTTCCCCCGTATTTAAAACCCCCACCGAAAGAGCAAAAAATGAGCATGTTCAGCACCGTAGAAATGGCCCCGCGCGACCCTATTTTGGGTCTTAACGAGCAATTCAATGCCGACACCAACCCCGCCAAAGTCAACCTAGGCGTAGGCGTGTACTTTGGTGACGACGGCAAGCTGCCACTGCTTAAATGCGTGCAAGCCGCAGAAGCCGCCATGGCCGCCAGCCCAAAGCCGCGTGGCTATTTGCCGATTGACGGCATTGCAGCCTACGACAGCGCTGTCAAAGGCTTGGTTTTTGGTGCTGACTCTGAGATTCTGAAGGCAGGCCGTGTGGCCACCATCCAGGGTATTGGCGGCACTGGTGCGCTCAAAATTGGGGCGGATTTCTTAAAAAAGGTTTACCCCAGCAGTAAAGTGCTGATCAGCGACCCTAGCTGGGAAAACCACCGTGCACTCTTTACCAACGCAGGTTTTACGGTAGACAACTACGCATACTACGATGCGAGTACCCGCACGGTTAACTTCCCCGCCATGCTGGCCGCTTTGAATGCAGCTGCGCCCAACACCATCGTGGTGCTGCACGCCTGCTGCCACAACCCGACGGGCTACGACATTTCGGCAGCAGACTGGGACCACGTAGTTGCAGCCGTTAAAGCCAACAACCTGGTCGCCTTTTTAGACATGGCCTACCAAGGCTTTGGCTACGGCATTGCCGAAGACGGCGCAGTCATTCAAAAATTTGTCGCAGCAGGCCTGAACTTTTTTGTCTCTACCAGCTTTAGCAAAAGCTTTAGCCTGTATGGCGAGCGCGTGGGCGCTTTGAGCGTAGCCTGCGAAAGCAAAGAAGAATGTGACCGCGTGCTCAGCCAGCTGAAAATCGCCATCCGCACCAACTACAGCAACCCACCCACCCACGGCGCAACCGTGTGCGCCAACGTGCTCAACACCCCCGAGCTGCGCACCATGTGGGAGGCCGAGCTGGGCGAAATGCGCGTGCGCATCAAAGCCATGCGCAGCGCCTTTGTTGAAAAACTCAAGGCCGCAGGTGTCAAAGCCGACATGGGCTTCATCACCACCCAAATCGGCATGTTCAGCTACAGCGGCCTGTCCAAAGACCAAATGGTGCGCCTGCGCAGCGAGTTTGGCGTGTACGGCACCGACACTGGCCGCATGTGCGTAGCGGCGCTTAATAGCAAAAACATTGACTACGTGTGTGCAAGCATTGCCAAGGTGATGTGATGCGCATCACACTATTTATTGCTGCATTCCTGTTAGGTTCGACCACAACGCAGGCGCAAAGCGTTCACAAATGTACAGATGCAGCTGGAAAATCGTCTTTTAGTGACCGTCCTTGCGAAGATAATAGTGCGCGTAAGCTGACGATACCTAAGACCGCCGAAGTGAAACTTACCACGGTGACTTCCAGTGCACCGTTAAACAGTACTGCTCCGGCAGACCTAGTTGCAGCCTACTCCAATTGCCAAGCTGCTGTAAGGGCGCGGTCACTAGACCAGTATGCTGGTTGCTTATCCAGTAAACGCGCAGACAGCGTACGACAAGCTAAAACAATGGCTCCTTCAATTTTAGAAGGAGTGGCTTTGATGACACCGTCAAAACCTACATTTGTTGACGGCAGCACAAACCGAAACGACGGCCGCGGTACCTTGCGTTTAACGGGCAGCGTCGATGGCAAGATGCGGCACGGGGTTATCGAATTTGTTTTGGAAAATGGTGTCTGGAAATTAGATCAACAGGCATGGTCTGATAAAGCGTTTGAATCAGCAATACAGGCACGCGCTGAAATTAAAAGTATTAACGACCAGCAAACTACTAAAGCTTGCGCAGATGCTAAAACCGAAACTGCAGGACAAAAAACTCAACTGCTAGATTTACTGGCGGGTGAAACACTGGTTGCTAAATTGAAACTGATGGCGGGCACCAGCGCGCCGTTTGAATACGCAAGCCCAACAGAACAATCAGTGATGTTTCGCGCCAACGCGACTGCAAGTTTGCGTTGCAAGTATGGAAACGACTATCCGATTTCGATCTGTTATGGTGCGGAACAATGTTTAGGGTCTTGGTTTGCAGGTCGCAAGTTCCCATCTCAAAATGGGCGTATTCGCGGAACTGTCAAAAACACGGGGACAGATCCGATCGATGTAATTGTGGTTATTGGCAAACCTTTTTAATGCCCTGTCCAAAGACCAAATGGTGCGCCTGAGGAGCGAGTTTGGCGTGTACGGCACCGACACTGGCCGCATGTGCGTAGCGGCGCTTAATAGCAAAAACATTGACTACGTGTGCGCGAGTATTGCCAAGGTGATGTAACACTACCATCATCGGCTAACAGCATGCTCTGCATGCTTATCTTCCATGGCCATTGCAGCGAAACATTGTTGCAGTGGCCTATCTGTTTGTGAATATCCACACAATGCGGGAAAATTACCATAAATAACCAGTTTTAGAGTTTGCTAACTTCAAATTAAAGGTACATTCACTCGGTCTTGAATTTTTGCCGGTTTATTTCTGCACGGAAATTATTGGCATCTCACTTGCACATATTGAAATTTATTTTTAACTCACTCTTTACTGGAATTTACTATGACAAATCACTCAAGCGGAATCGGCCTGGAGACCATCAGCCTAGGTTTTGATATTTTGCTACTTGTCATTGGTTTTGTTATGGCCTATGCTGCTACCAAGATTCCCTCTGTTGGTGCTATCGGTAAAACGGTGCGCAACGTGGTGATTGGTGCCGTGATTCTGGGCTTTGCGCACTTGATCGAAACGGGTTTGACCACACTGTTCAAGATCAATGGCGAAGTCAATGAACTAGTCCATCGCGGCATTATTTTGCTGGCTTTTGCATTCTTGTACTTCGGTATCAAAGGTCTTGCTGATTCACTGGGCAAGCTCAGAGCTCCCGCAGTAAAACGCTAATTTTTATGGTTTGTGCCGAGGTAATTGCCTTGGCAGTTATTGTGACCTATGTACTCACTTAAAAATTTAAGCACCAAAATTGCCGACCTACAGCGCGATAACCTCAGCGGCGTGCTGATGGTGTCGGGCCAAGCTGCGGCAAACCAGGCCAAAGTCTTAACTTACTCACTGCGTTTTGAGAGCGGCGATCTGGCCCGCATTGGCGGTGCGACGGACGCACAGGGCATAGATGCATTCATTGAGCTGTTGCAAATACAAAACTTTGCAGAGCCGCGTTGGTTTCCACTGAACGCAACGCCCAACTGGACCGCTAAGCCTCAAATTACGCGGGAAGAGATGGCTGGCTTACTTAGCTTGGCAACCGTGCCAGTGGAAATGCCAGCGGCAGCCAAAACACCTGCCGCTTCTTTAGATACTGATAAAGCAGGCAAAGCACTGATGCATAGCGTGCGCTCTGTATTTATCAACGTTTACATCGGCAATACGGATGCCGATTTAGCCCAAGTAGCTAAGTTACATCCTCCATCGACAGAGCCAGATGCTTTCATAGATGCCTGCGTACAGCTGCTTGAACCCATGCTGGGCGCAGAAGCCGCGCGCTCAATGCTCAGCCATACTTAACACTTAACCCGCATACCGTTGGGTTGTTTCGCACAGAGTTTGATGTGATGCTGGTCTTGCAGATTGCGGATTGTGTATAACGGCTAGCGGCTTTGGGCTTCTATTAGCGCCCTTAGCTGCGGTATGGCTTGCTGCATGGCCAGCTTGCCAGCGTCAATGGCCCGGCGCTTGGCACTGAAGTCGCCACTTTTCACACCTACCAGTGCGGGCCGCACCACCAGCTCGGCATCTTTTAGCTCAAAGCTGTTGATGCTTTTGCCCATGATGGCGAAGGTTTGCAGCAGTATCTGCAGTTGGCTGTCCGCCGCATTGCCTTCGGGGGCTGACGAAATGTCTACCGCAATCACCAGCTGCGCGCCCATTTGGCGGGCGTAGCGCACGGGCACAGGCGACACCAGGCCGCCGTCCACATACTCAGCTGCACCAATCTTGACCGGGTTAAACACCGACGGCACCGCGCTGGACGCACGCACGGCCATGCCGGTGTCGCCCTGGCGAAACAGCGCGCCCTGCCCGGTACGCAAATCAGTGGCCACAATGCCCAGCGGAATCACCATGCTTTCAATCAGCTTGTTGTTAACCTGCACGTTGATGTAGCGGGCCAGCGCCTCGCCGCGCAGCACGCCACGGCCAAAAAACGGCAGCGTCCAGTCGGTAATCTCGGCCTCTTCCATGCTCAGGGCCACCTGCTGCAGTTGCGCTGCAGTTTTGCCTGTGGCGTAAATAGCGGCCACCAAGCTGCCTGCCGATGTGCCCACCACCAAATCAGGTTTAATGCCCGCCTCTTCCAGCGCAGCGATCACACCCACATGCGCAAACCCACGCGCCGCGCCACCGCCCAAGGCCAGGCCAATTTTGGGGGGACGTTTGGGCACTGCTACTTGCGGTGGCGTAGTAGGTGTGGCAACGGGTGGGGTTGAAGGCGTTGGTGTGGGTGCGGTGGTGGTGCAAGCTGCCAGCAGTAGTGCTGCGCTGACGGTGGTAATTTTTTGAAAAAATAATTTACAAGGCATGTGTGCATTATCTGGCATGCTGTGGCTTGCTAGCAGCTCCTACAGTTCCAGCAGCTCCTAATGCTAATGCTAATGCGCCCCACTGTGCAGCAATCCATCAGCTGGTGCAGCTTGGTTTGGGGCATCTGCCATAATTCACGCTTAATTGACGTTAACGTAAACGTCAACTAACTTTATTTTCTTTTTTAACCCATTTCTGGAGCACTTTCATGGACATCAGCGGCAAAGTATTTATCGTTACCGGCGGCGCATCGGGCTTGGGTGAAGGCACGGCGCGCATGTTGGCGGCGAAGGGTGGCCTGGTGGTGATTGCCGATATGCAGGCTGACAAAGGCGAAGCGGTGGCCAAAGAAATTGGTGGTGGCACACACGCCTGTTTTGTCAAATGTGACGTTACCAGCGAGGCTGATGGCCAAGCCGTAGTGGCCAAGGCCGTAAGCATGGGCAAGCTGATGGGCCTGGTCAACTGCGCAGGCATTGCCACCGGGGAAAAAACCGTGGGCAAGAACGGTGCGCACAACTTTGAAGCCTTCAAACGCACGGTCAGCATCAACCTGTTTGGCAGCTTCAACATGATTCGCCTAGTCGCTGAGGCCATGTGCAAAAACGAGCCAGAAACCACCATGGAGCGCGGCTGTTTGATCAGCACAGCCTCGGTGGCGGCCTATGACGGGCAAATTGGCCAGTCGGCCTACAGCGCGTCTAAGGGCGGCATTGTGGGCATGACTTTGCCTATCGCCCGCGACCTGGCGCGCAATGGCATTCGCAACATGACGATTGCACCGGGCATCATGGGCACGCCGATGATGTTTGGCATGGCGCAAGATGTGCAAGACGCGCTGGCCGCAGCCGTGCCCTTCCCTAGCCGCTTGGGCACGCCACAAGACTATGCCAAATTGGCGCTGCATATTTTTGAAAACGACTTGCTCAACGGTGAGACGATTCGTTTAGACGGCGCGATTCGTCTGGCACCTAAGTGATAGTTGCTATTTAAATAGTAGCTGCTTGTGCAGCATTTCCTTGGGTCAGAGGGCTAAAACGCTTTGAAAACCTTGTTTTCTAGGTTTATTGCAGTGTTTTAGTGTTGTAGTGGTCGAAGGCTTGTTTTTAGTGTTGTCTCGTATGCACGGTTGGGTGTTTGCCAACCGCTATCTCGCCCAGCACCAACCAAACCTGCAACCCTTGAACACCAAACGCCTAGCCCAACCCCAACAAAGCCACTACCTCGGCCAAGGACCTGATCTCCAAGGTGGGGGGTTTATCCTCATACGGCCACAGCTTTCCCTCGCGGTTGAGCCACACGGCCTGCATGTTGGCATCCAAAGCGCCCACCACGTCCAGCGCCGCATCGTCGCCAATGTGCAGCACTTCATGCGGCTGCACACCCACGGCGTTGGCAGCGGCCACAAAAATGCCTGCGGCGGGCTTGCTGGCACCAAATTCTTTGGCACTTACTGCGGCCTTAAAGTAGCCGTCCAAGCCCACCAAATCCAGCTGCGCATTGCCGTTGCTCAGTGACACCAATGGGTATCGCGCCGACAACGCCTTCAGCGCAGGCAGTGCATCCTCGTACAGCACCACCCGGTTGCGCTGGGCAAAAAACACGTCGTAGGCGGCTTGCGCCAACAGCGGGTCTTCTTTGGCGCGGTACAGGGCCAAGCGGATCGACTCTTTGCGGATGGCACCCAAATCGTGGCGTAGGTCGGGGCGGGCTTTAAGCATCACATCGGCCATGTACTCGCGTATCTCGCGCAGCGCGCCGGGGGACGAGAACAGCGCGGCGGTCATGGGCGCGTGGTCGGTCAGCCACAGGTGCAGTGCCTTTTCAGCCTGCTGTATCACCGGCCAAATCGGCCACAGCGTGTCATCCAAGTCGAAGGATATTGCCTTGATGGCCGAAATATTCAGCATAAGTAAGTGAAAATCTCAAAGTAAAAACAAGTACCCTAAGAATACACTATGGCCTTTGCAAAAGAACCCCCCTTCACCCACGGCGGCCCCGGCAGCTTTGACAGCCGCACCGCTATTTTGCTGTGCAACCTGGGCACGCCCGACGAAGCTACCGCCAGCGCCGTGCGCCGCTATCTGGCCGAGTTTTTGTCAGACCACCGCGTGGTTGAAATTCCCAAGCCCATTTGGTGGCTGATACTGCACGGCATTATCTTGCGGCTGCGGCCAGCCAAATCAGCTGCCAAATACGCCAGCATTTGGACCGCAGAGGGCTCTCCGCTGAAAGTATGGTCTGAGAAGCAAGCCAAGCTGTTGCAAGGCTATTTAGGCGAGCAAGGCCACAAGGTACAGGTACGCTTGGGCATGCGCTACGCTAACCCCAGCATGCGCAGCCAGCTCGATGCCCTCAAGGCCGAAGGCTTTAACCGCATTTTGATTTTGCCCATGTACCCGCAGTACAGCGGCACCACCACCGCCAGCGTGTTTGACGCGGTCTACACCTGGGCGGCCAAAGTGCGCCGCATACCCGAGCTGCGTTTTGTCAACAACTACCACGGCGACCCCGGCTACATCAACGCCCTGGCCCAGCGCGTGAGCGGCTACTGGCAGCAGCACGGCAAACCCGACAAACTGGTGCTGAGCTTTCATGGCGTGCCCGAGCGCACTTTGCAGCTTGGCGACACCTACCACTGCGAATGCTACAAAACCGCCCGCCTCTTGGGCGAACAGCTGGGCCTGGTCAAAGACCAGCTGCAAGTGACCTTCCAGTCCCGCTTTGGCAAAGCCAAATGGCTAGAACCCTACACCGAGCCTACGCTGATCGCCATGGCCCAAGCCGGCGTTAAGCGCGTAGACGTGCTGTGCCCCGGCTTTACGGTGGACTGCCTGGAAACACTGGAAGAAATGGCCATGGAGGGCAAAGAAGCGTTTTTGCATGCCGGCGCGGGCAGCAAAGCGGCACTAGAAGGCCGCAGCTTTCACTACATCCCCTGCCTCAACGACAGCCCAGAATGGGTGCGCGGCCTGGGCCACATAGCCCTGCAGCACATGGGCGGCTGGGACACCACCAGCGGCCTGAACAGCGCTGAGCTGGCATTGCAGCAGACACTGGCGGCAGGCCTGGGTGCCAAACAATGGCTGCTACACACTTTAGCGCAGCCTAAAGTAACGTTGAGATTGCTAGCAAAAGCGCCCTAGTGTGTTCGATATTATGAACATATAATCAATTTATTGGCTGAATGTTCTATAATACGAGCATGCTAACCCCTGCCATGCGACCCACAAAAGCCAGCACGCCGCGCGAATTAGGAGAGCTGCTGCGCAAAGAGCGCGAAGCACGCGGCATGTCGCAGCAGGCACTGGCCAATGCCATAGGCCGCAGGCGCCAAGCCATCGGGGATATTGAGGACGGTAAAAACGTTGGCATCATGACCATTTTTATGGCGCTGGCAGCTCTGGGTAAATCTCTTGAAATTAAAAGCAATCGGCTTGAGCTTGAAGACATTAAAAGCTTTTTAAGTGACGACGGGCATGGTTGATGTAACGCAAAAAATCAAGCAGCTGTATGGCCACACCCCACAAGGCAGCGCAGGCAAGCTGCACCGAGAGTCGCAGTACGTATGGCACTACACCACCACCCACAACGCCTGCGAGCTGTCGTTGGCCATGCCCCTGCGCGCAGCCACCTACAACAGCAGCCAGCCGCACCCCATTTTCTCAATGAACTTGCCAGAGGGCGACCAGTTTTACCGCCTCTCCCAACGCTTTAAAAAAGACTTTGCCAAGTTTGACGAAATGGCCATCTTGTCGATCGTGGGCCACGACCAAATAGGCCGCGTGCGGCTGTCCCAAACCCCCGGCGAGACGCGCTCTGCGCGCGCAGCAGTGGGGCTTGCACAAATCAAAAAAAGCCAGCCGCATGAAAAGCTGTTTGACTATTTGGCAGAGCAGTACTACGACAGCGGCATATCGGGCGTGCAGCCCAAAGTGATGGTGCCCGATGCCGACAGGGCTGCCGCACGCGACGCAGACCTGATTGTCAAAACCGGCGGCGCAGAATACCCGTACCTTAGCCAAAACGAATATGTCTGCATGCTGGCAGCGCAAAAAGCGGGCATAGAAGTGCCCGAGTTTCACCTGTCTGACGACGGCTCACTGTACATCATGCGCCGCTTTGACCTGCAGGCTGGCGCTGCCCAGCTAGGCTTTGAAGACTTTGCCGTGCTGGGTGATGCGGGCTACGACAGCCAAGGCCACTACAAATACGCAGGCAGCTACGAGGCCATTAACAAAATGATCAGCAGCTACTGCGGTGCAGGCAACAGCGTAGTGCAAATGCAAAAGTTTTTTGAATACCTCACCCTGTCGTGCCTGGTGCGCAACGGCGATGCCCATCTGAAGAATTTTGGCCTTATCTACACCCACCCCGCAGACCTGTCCAGCGTGCGCCTGGCCCCCTTGTTTGATGTGGTCACCACCTCGGCCTACGACCATGAAGACACCCGCAGTGGGCGCATCTTGTCAGACCGCACACTGGCACTTAAGCTGAACAAATCTGTCGCCTACCCCACGCGCAAAGAACTTATCGACTTTGGCCGAACCGCATGCCATGTGGCCAAACCCGAAGAAGTTATAGACCGCATCTGCCAAGCCATGACCGAAGTGATGCACAGCAATAAATCGCTGTTCTCCACCGCATTTGCAAGCCGCATGGCCCAAGAATGGGAGAACGGAAAAATGTCACTGCAGACCCACACAAGCTCTGTCCGCAAAGCGCCGCGCCCATGGCAAGGCAAGCCATCTAATCTATAAGCTATTGCGGCACATTTTCTACAACCACTTTGGCTCCTCATCTACCAAGTAACATACACCTATGGGCGAGCCACTTTACACATACACTGCGCAACACCCCCTTAGAAGGCAAGCCAGCTTGCATGCCGAGCTAGATGCCGCCGTGCTAAGCGCCTATGGCTGGGACGACCTGGCCCCCAATGCCAGCCCCGCACATGGCCACCAACTTAGCGCCGCCGCCCTCCTGGACGCACTGCTCACCCGCTTGGTCGCCCTGAACGCGCAGCTCACAGCCGCCACCAGCCCCCTCACCCTGCCCGCCCTAGAAGCCCACTTCAAAGGCCGCGGCCCGTGGAAGAACAGCCTACCCCGCATACTGGAAACACTGCAGGTGCTAGGCAAAGCGCAGACCGATGGGCAGGCCTGGAGGAGTTAAATAGGAAGCATAGTGGGTTACTGGCCGTATCGGTTACCACTCTGATTTTCATAGCTGCTTGAGCAGTATTTACTTGGGTCACAGCCTTATTTCTTACTAAAAATGACCTTCTGGAACAAACCCATGCACCACCCCGACCCCACAGCGGGCACACCTGATTTTGCGGGCCACAACGAAGACATAGCCATCGCGTTGCGCGATGCGCGGCTGCCTGCGCAGGTGCGCGCGCTGGCGCAAAGCTTTGGCACGCAAGCCGCTTGTGTGCACCGCATGCAAACCAACCGGGGCATAGAGTGGTGGGTACTGAACCACCAAGGCGATTTGCTAGAAGCGCTGTGGTTTAGGTAGCCCCGCAAAGGCAGGCCGCCGCATTGCAAACGCATCATTTTTATGCTGTAATTACAACATGACAGCTACCACACTTAGTACCAGCCCTAGCAAGCCAGCCAACGCGTCTTTGCACGCGGTGTGGCGTTTAATTGACAAAAACATGGCGCTACCAAAGCGCAAGCAGGCCAAGCAGGCGGCCAACGCGGGGGGTGACGCGGGTTTTGAAGCGGGGTTCGACCCGGGTTTTGAAGCAATTACCCAGCCCATTAGCAATGAAAAAGCCATTTACATCATCAAGCAGGGCATGCCTACAGCGGTGATGGAGCCGTTGTCGGGCTATTTAGGGGTGGGCCGCGGTGAGCTGGCCAAAATACTGGACATGGACCGCACCACTGCGCTGCGTCGCAGTGGTAAAGACATGTCGCTTCCCAAGCGTTCGGCTGAAAACGTGTTGCGCGTATTGGATTTAGAAGCGCTGGCGCGCGCTACCTTTGCCCAAGAAGACGCTGCACTGCAGTGGCTGCGCAAGCCGCACCCCTTGCTAGCGGGAGAGAGCCCTTTGATGGCAGCAGCCACACACTATGGTGTGCAACAGGTGAAAGAAATTCTGGTGGCCATTAAATACGGCGGCGTGGTTTGACGGCGGCAGTGACGGTGTACCGTTTGGGTTATTCGGGTGCGCTTGGGCTTGCACAGCAGGGTTTTGGTTCTACATTGCAGCCGGGTAGGTGGCATACAGGCTGCCATATTGCATCTCAGATCGTCTATTGCGCAGGGTCTCGGGCGCTATGCCAACTAGAGCGGCGCGTGCACTGCAATGGGGCCTCACCCAGGAACATGGCCACCTTTAAACTTGAACTACCACCTGCAGCCAGGATGCTAGATGCACACGCCCTGGGGCTAGCTGCCCACTGGCGCGCCGACCAGGCCATATCGCAAGCTTTTGGCATGCAGTGGCTGGTGTCTAATGCCAGCTTAGGCTTATGGGTGCCGTCCTATGTGGTACCGCAAGAGCACAATTTGCTGCTTAACCCGCAGCACCCACAGTATGCGCAAATCAAACTCAGCGTGGAGCAGAACCCATTTGAATTTGATCCGCGCTTGTTTTGAGCACTGCGGTGCAGCAAACGCTGGCACCAAGCCAGTAACTCTAAAGTGTAAAATTTAAGGCTTTTAGCCCTATAGCCCAAGGAAATGCTGCATAGTCAGCTATCGAATATATAGTGAATACCGTCGCCCTGCCCCAGTCTAAAACCCAACTGTTTTGGGCTATGAACCGCATTGCGCTGCAAGGTTTTGGCGGTGTGCTGACCATTGTGCAGCGCGAGCTGGTTGACAAGCGTGGCTGGCTTACGCAGCAGCAGTTTGTAGAAGACTGGGCGGTGTCGCAAATTTTGCCGGGCGGCAACGTGATTAACCTGTGCATTATTTTAGGCAACCGCTTTTTTGGCTGGCGCGGCGCGCTGGCGGCGTTGGCGGGCATTTTGGCGGTGCCGCTGTGCATTGTGCTGGTACTGGCTTCGCTGTACACCCAGTTTGCCGATGTGCAGGCGGTATCGGGTGCGGTGCGCGGCATGGGTGCAGCGGCGGCGGGGCTGATAGGCGCTGCAGCCCTTAAGATGGTAAGCGGTTTAAAGCATAACCTGTTGGGGGCCCAAGCAAATGCTGCGCTTATAGCTCTTACATTTATAGCAGTGGGTGTGCTGCGCTGGCCCCTGGTGTATACCGTTTTAGGCCTGGGCTTGCCGGCTTTTGCGGCGGCATGGGTGCTGGTGCGGCGCGAAGAACGCAATGCCGCGAACACAGAACGCAGCAATGCCGCGAACACAGAACGCAGCAATGCCGCGAAGGACCCACTGCCATGAGCTGGGACGTTTGGCTGTCGCTGCTGGGCCACTTTTTGGTGCTGTCGCTGCTTGCCATAGGCGGTGCCATTACCACGGCGCCCGACATGCAGCGCTACCTGGTGGGCCAGCAAGGCTGGCTGACCGACGCGCAGTTTAACGCCAGCATTGCCATTGCCCAGGCCGCGCCGGGCCCCAATGTGATGTTTATCCCGCTGATGGGCTGGCAAACTGGCCTGGCCTTGGACGGCAGCTACTGGAGCGCACTGGCAGGCCTGAGCGCCACCTTCATTGGCACCCTGCTGCCCAGCAGCACGCTAACCTTTGCGGCCACGCGCTGGCTGCACAGCAACCCGCTGCACATTGTGGCGCGCGCCAGCAAGGCCGCGCTGGCCCCAATTTCTGTTGCGCTGCTGGTCACCACCGGCTGGCTGCTAACGGCAACACACAACCGCCCAGCCACCGACTGGCCGCTGTGGCTGTTGACCGTGGCTGCGCTGGTGCTGGTGTGGCGCACCAAAATTCACCTGCTGTGGGTGCTGGGCGCAGGCGCGGCACTGGGTGCGCTAGGCTGGGTTTGAGAGTTAAAGTGGCTCAGCCAAAAGTTCACGCTCGTAGGCATGCAGCGCAGGCATGCCACCGGTGTGCAAAAACAGCACTTTCTCAGCAGGCTTAAAAAAGCCCTGCCGGGCTAAACCTACCAAGCCCGCCATAATTTTGCCGGTGTACACAGGGTCTAGCAAAATGCCTTCGCTGCGGGCCAGCATCTGCACGGCCTCCACCATCATGGCGTTGGGAATGGAGTACTTGGGCTGCCAGTAGCCGCCCAAGCTAACCACCGCTTCGCGCGGCACGGTAAGCTTAACGTTCAGTAAGTCCAGCACGGCTTGGGCTTCTTTGTGCACCAAAGGCTCTTGGGTCTCAGGGTCGCGGCTTACGCCTATGCCCACAATGGGAATGTTAATGTGGTTGCCCAAAAACCCCGCCAGCAGGCCGCCGTGCGTGCCCGAGCTGCCTGAGCCCACCACCACGCGGTCTATTGCCACACTTTGGTCAAACATTTGCTGCTGCAGCTCTTGCGCGCAGGCCACATAGCCCAAGCCGCCCAGTGCATTAGACCCGCCACCGGGAATGATGTAGCCCTTACGGCCCTGCGCGGCCAGCGCGCTGAGCACCGCTTGCATAGCGGCCAGCATGTCGCTGCCCGCAGGCACTACCGCCAGCTCTTCCACACCCATCAGGCGGAACAAAAAGTGGTTGCCGCTGGCCGTGTCGCTGTAGCTGCCGGGCACGCGCTCTTCAATCACAAAGCGGCATTTCAGGCCCTCTTTGACCGCCGCCGCTAGGGTGATGCGGCAGTGGTTAGACTGCGGCGCGCCGCAGGTAACCAAGGTGTCGGCGCCTTGGGCCAGCGCCTGGGCCACCAAAAACTCTAGCTTGCGGGTTTTGTTGCCACCGGGAAACAAGCCCAGCATGTCGTCCCGCTTGACCCACACCTGCGGGCCCACGCCGCCGGGGCAGCTGGCCGCCAGTGCCTGGCTAAAGCGCGGCATGGGCTCTAGCGGCGTGGCAAACGGGGTGTAGCAGCGGCGGGGAAAGCGAGACAAGTCCATGGCTATTGTGTTTGTTGATTTTTAAAAACTAAGCACGCCTGTGCGCTCAACGCGGGCTCTCAAAAAATACATAGTTCGAGGCGTAGTCGCTGATCTCAAAATACACCCGTTTCTCGCCGGGGTCGGCAATCATGTTGAGGTTTTCATCCATCACGCCGTAGCCAAAACGGTAAGGGCGCGGTTTGTTGTCGTCGGTGCCCAGCGCGGTAGAGAGTTTGTCGATTTTAAGAAACCGGCGCACCACTTTGTCACCTGCATACACTTCAAGTACGCCATTGGTACCGGTCCAGTTTTGAATATCGCGCTGGATCTTGTTTTGCTGCTCTTGGGTGCATGCAGACAAGGTAAATAGCGCACAGACAGCTATAGAAACTATAGACGCTCTGGCATATCTGGCAGACTTGGCAGCCCAAGGGGCTTTGGTTTCGGTGTTAAGGGTTGTCATATGGGCTTTCAAATAGTTCAGGTACGCTGGCGCAGCGCTTCGTACAAGCATACGCCGCTGGCCACCGACACGTTCAGGCTTTCTACCGCGCCGCGCATCGGTATGCTGACCAGCTCGTCGCAGGTTTTGCGGGTCAAATGGCGCATGCCAGGGCCTTCTGCGCCCAGCACCAGCGCTACCGGGCCTGTAAGGTCTACATCGTAAATGGTTTTTTCGGCATCATCGCTGGTGCCAATGATCCAAATATTGCGCTCTTTCAGCTCATTCAACGTGCGCGCCAAGTTGGTCACCATAAAGTAAGGCACTGTCTCGGCAGCGCCGCTGGCCACCTTGGACACCGTGGCGTTAATGCCCACGGCGTGGTCTTTGGGTGCAATCACCGCGTGCGCGCCGGCGCCATCGGCCACGCGCAGCACCGCGCCCAGGTTGTGCGGGTCAGTTACGCCGTCCAGCACCAAAATTAAAGGCTTGGTTTTATCTGCTGAGGCTTCCAGGTCTTCCAGCAGTTCGTCCAGCGACGTGGCCTGCTTAACCGCTTGCGCCATCGCCACTACGCCTTGGTGGCCGTGGCTGCCACACATTTTGGCCAGGCGCAGGCCGTCTGCCTCGATCAAGCGCACCTGAGCTTCGCTGGCTTTGTCAATAAAGCTGCGCATGCGTGCGTCTTTGCGCGAAACGTCGTAGTAAATTTCAACAACAGAGGTGGGTGCGGTTTTAACCCGCACACCAACGGCATGGAAGCCGTAGAGGATTTTGGTAGCTGACATAGCCTTGATTATCGTTGGCTATTAAACAGCCGGTCAGCATTTGCAGCGCCAGGGCCTATTTTTAACCAACATGCGCACCTAATTCACATCCAAAGGCCTTGTTGCGGGCCTAGGCTGTCAATGCCTTGGCCTCACTTGCTGTAGGGGCTGCTGTTGGGCAACAGGTTTGCTCAGAGTTCGCCCAGCTTGCTGCGGGGAATCAGTTTCCAGATGGCGGCTGCGCCACTTTTGGGCAGTTCGATGCGGTAAATCTCGTCGTTGCCTTGGTTGATGGCACTGGCACCTTCTTGCGGCGCAACGCCTAGCATGTGCGATACCAGCAGGGGGTTGATGCCGCCGTGGCCTACCACCACGATCGTGCCGCCGTTGGGGTGCTTATCACGGATGCTTTTAAGTGCGGCTTCTGCGCGGCGCGATTGGCTCTCTAGCGTTTCGCCGCCTTCCATGTCGTCGGTCCAGGTAAAGCGGCGCTTGTTCCAGTCGGCCACGGTGGTGGTGTCTTTGTCGTTGGCACCCTCAAATTTACCAAAAAAACGCTCGCGCAAGCCGTCCATCGGCTCTATTGGGCTGCGCCCTTCAAACACGGCTGCAGTTTGCTTTGCACGCTGGTGCGAGCTGGTGTACACCGCATCTATTTTGACCTCTGCCAGCAACTTGGCCATGGTGGCAGCTTGCTCGCGGCCCGTGGTGTTGAGCGGGTTGTCGGTGCCGCCCTGAATGCGGCCCTCTTTGTTCCAGTCAGTCTGGCCATGGCGCACCACATAGACTGTGAGCTGCGCGAATGCATTGGCGCAAAACAGACTGCCGAACAGCAAAAATACGGCCACTAGCGGGCGGGCAGAACCCAAAAATTTGAAAAAATAGTTCATAGCTTGTGCGCGCCGCAGGTTGCAACGCTAAGGTTGGTTGGTTCAGCCTCAATGTAGGCAGGCAACGTGACAGGTGTGTGAAGCTTTTTTGATAGCTTAGCGACAAGTGACTTTTGCAGACGGTAAACGCAAGCGCACTGGGCCTTTAGCCTGCCTGATGTTTACGGTCTGGCTGCCCTGCGTTACCACCAGCCGCCCTGCGTCGGCAAGCCCTGCTGCCAGGGCGCGCACTGCAGGCATGGCACTGCGCCACTGGGCACTGTGAGCATACACGGCGCGTGCTGCGTCGCTGGGGCAAATGCTGGCACCGGGCTGGCGTTGTGCCAAAAGCGCAAAAATAGCTTGCTCTAGCGCAGCCAATTCTGGCGCCGCCAACTCTTGTGGGGCCATGGTTTAGTCCGCAGTCACGGCCAAGCTGCCGTCCGCCAAGGTGGCTTTGATTTTCTGACCTGGTTTTACCGCCTTGGTGCTGCCCAGCACTTGGCCGTCTGCGCCCTGCAGCAGGGCGTAGCCGCGCTCTAACACGCGCTGGGGGCTCAGCAGTTCTAGGCTGCGCTCGGCCCGCTGGGTGCGGTCATGCGCGCGGCGCAGATGCTCAGCCATTTTTATAGCAAAATCACGCTCTGTCCCAAGTAAATGCTGCACAGCCAGCTCTTTTTTTAATAGCAATTGGCGTTGCAAATTAAACCCCAGGTGCTGCAAGTGCAGGCGCTGCTGGCCTAGGCTGTCGCTGGGGCGGCCCAGCCGCTGGGCGGCAATGTCCAGGCGCTGGCTGTGGGTGTCGGTATCTCTGTGCACTGCACTTTGCAGGCGCTGGGCCATCAGTTGCACGGCCCCAAGCCACACGCTGCGCTCGGTGGCACACAGCTCGGCAGCGGCGGTGGGTGTGGGCGCGCGCAGGTCGGCTACAAAATCGGCAATGGTGAAGTCGGTCTCATGCCCTACGCCGCAAATAATGGGCACGGGGCTCTGGGCTATCAGGCGGGCCAGGCGCTCATCGTTAAAGGCCCACAGGTCCTCCAGCGAGCCACCGCCGCGCACCAGCAAAATAACGTCTATGGGCGGTGTTTTAGATGCCATATCGGCATCTGGCCCAAGGAATTGCTGCACAAGCAGATACAGTTTTGATAGCGCCTCGCACAGCTGCGCAGGGGCCTGCGCACCCTGCACCAAGGCAGGCACGATGGTGACCGGAATGTGCGGTACGCGCCGCTGCAGCGCGCTGGCCACGTCGTGCAGTGCCGCCGCCCCCAGTGAGGTAACCACGCCAATACCCCGTGGGCTGAGTGGCAGTGGGCGTTTGCGGGCGGCGTCAAACAGGCCTTCTTGCTCTAGCTGCGCTTTAAGCCGCAAGAACTGCTCAAACAGCGCGCCCTGCCCCGCCACTTGCATCGACTCCACCACCAGCTGCAAATCGCCGCGCTGCTCGTACACGCCCAGCTTGCCGCGCACCTCCACCAAAGTGCCGTCGCGCGGGGCAAAGCTCAGCAGCGACGCGGCCCGGCGAAACATGGCGCAGCGAACCTGCCCACTGGCATCTTTAAGGCTAAAGTAGCAATGCCCGCTGGCAGCGCGGCTAAAGCCAGTGATCTCACCGCGCACCGCCACCGGGTTAAAGCGGGCATCCAGCGCATCGGCCACCGCACGGCACAGCGCGCCCACGCCCCACACGCGGGGGGCATTTGTATCATTCCACACGCGGGGGGCGTTTGTATCCCCCCATACTCGCGGGGCATTGGTCTCATTCCACACGCTCGGCCCGGCCGCTTGTGCCCCTGTGCTGGCCACAGCCAAGTTGCGGCCCGGTGCAGAAAAATCTGTGCCTGCAGGGCCTTGCCCGTCTTCATCACTTGCAGCTTCGCGCATAATCTGTGGCACACCTTTGGGTAACGACTGGAGAAAAACGTTTTGTTCTCGATCATACAAGCCGCTGGCTGGCCTATTTGGCCTTTACTTATTTGCTCTGTGGCCGCTGTGGCGCTCATTATCGAGCGTTTTATCAGCCTGAAAACCGCCAAAGTGGCCCCGCCCAAGCTGCTGGACGAAGCCATCAGCGTATCGCGCCAAGGCCTGCCCTCCCCCGATGTGGTCAACCAGCTAGAGGCAAATTCGGCCTTGGGCGAGGTGCTGGCCAGTGGCATGCGCGCACTTAACAGCAACCCGCGCTGCAGCGAAGAAGAGCTGCGCAGCGCCATGGAAGGCGCAGGCCGTTTGGTGGCGCACCGCCTGGAGCGCTACCTGCCCGCTATTGCTACCATAGCGTCAGCCGCGCCCCTGCTGGGCCTGCTGGGCACGGTGATCGGCATGATTGAGATTTTTGGCTCCCAAGGTGGCGGTGTAGGCGGCAGTGGTGCTAACCCCGCCCAGCTGGCCCAGGGCATCTCTATTGCGCTGTACAACACCGCTTTTGGGCTGATGATTGCCATTCCTGCGTTGATTTTTTGGCGCTACTTTCGCGGCCGGGTGGACGGCTATTTGCTCAGCCTAGAGCTAGGCGCAGAGCGCATGGCCCGCCACCTGTTGGCCCTGCGCGCTAACCGCTAGGCCACCGTATGGCCATGAACTTTAAACGCGCCAACCGCGACGAACCCGAGATCAACCTGATTCCGTTTATCGACGTGCTGCTGGTAGTGCTGATATTTTTAATGCTGTCCACCACCTACAGCAAGTTCACCGAAATTCAGCTTAAGCTGCCGGTGGCCGACACCGACGTGCAGCGCGACTACCCCAAAGAAGTGATCGTGCTGGTCAGCAGTGACGGGCGCTACAGCATCAACAAAACCGCCGTAGAAGGCCGCACCGTAGACCTGGTAGGTGCCGCCCTGGTCAACGCCGCCAAGGCCGGTAAAGACAGCGTGGTCATCATCAGCGCGGACGCACTGGCATCCCACCAAAGCGTGATCACCGTGATGGAAGCCGCCCGCCGCGTGGGTTTGAGCCAAATTACCTTTGCTACGCAAAACTCGGCGCAGGCTGGGGCGAAGTAAATCGCTATGCAGCAGGCCCCGCTCTTGGACAGCAGCGCGGGCAGAGTGCACACCCCGCCGACTTGGCGCAGCCGCTTCGCTGCACGGCTGCAGCGGTCTTGGCTTAAACACGACTGGCTGTCTGTGGCCCTGCTGGACGTGTCTTACGCCTACCGCGGCTTGGTGGCACTGCGCCGCTGGCTGTATGCGCGTGGCGTTTTCAAAAGTACACGGTTGCCGGTGCCCGTGGTTATCGTGGGCAATGTGCTGGCCGGCGGCGCTGGCAAAACGCCTGTAGTCATCGAGATCGTGCGCCATTTGCAGAGCCAAGGCTGGCGGGTAGGCGTGGTATCGCGCGGGTATGGGCGTGAGGGCCGTGGCGTGCTGGAGGTCAAGGCCGACACCCCCGTGGCGCAGTCTGGCGACGAACCTGCTTTGATTGCGCAAACCACCGGCGCGCCGGTATTTGTCGCTGCTGCGCGGGCTGACGCAGGCTTGGCGCTGCTGGCAGCCTGTCCAGATACCCAAGTTATCGTTTGCGACGACGGCTTGCAGCACTTGGCTTTGCAGCGCGATATGGAGATTTGCGTGTTTGATGAACGCGGCGTAGGCAACGGCTGGCTGTTGCCTGCAGGGCCTTTGCGTGAGCCTTGGCCGCGCAAACCCAAAGTGGACTATGTGCTGCAAACCACCGCAGACCACCCCGCCAGCGATAAGGCAAGCAGCTTTATCCTGCAGCGCAGCCTAGCCCGCTACGCCCTGCGCGCAGACGGCAGCCAAGTGCCTCTAGCCACACTAGCAGGCCAACCCATCCACGCAGTAGCTGGCATCGCCCAGCCTGAGGCGTTTTTCAGCATGCTGCGCAGCCAAGGTCTGACTTTGGCTGCAACTACGGCGTTGCCTGACCACTACGATTTTAATAGCTGGCTGTGCAGCATTTCCTTGGGCCAGACGCTGATTTGTACCCAAAAAGATGCTGTTAAGCTGTGGCCAGCGTACCCCCATGCGCTGGCCGTGCCTTTGGTGCTCGATATTCCCCCGGCTTTCTTCCAAGCTTTTACCGACCAGCTCAACGCGTTGGTATCATCACCCCATGGACACCAAACTACTTGAACTGCTGGTCTGCCCCGTTACCAAAGGCCCGCTGACTTTTGACCGCACGCGTTGCGAACTGGTCTCGCGCAGCGCCCGCTTGGCCTACCCCGTGCGGGACGGCATTCCTATCTTGCTAGAAAACGAAGCCCGTGTGCTGACCGATGACGAGATTGACGCACTGCACAGCAGTGTGTCTAAGCCGGTTGATCTTTAAGCCCGACATGGCGTTTACCGTTCTGATCCCGGCCCGCTTAGCCTCAACCCGCCTGCCCAACAAACCACTGGCCGACATTGCGGGCTTGCCGATGGTTGTGCGCGTGGCCCAGCGTGCCTTGCAGTCAGGCGCGCAGCAGGTGGTGGTGGCCTGCGACAGTGCGCAAATTTTGCAGGCCTGCCAAGCCCACGGCATCAGCGCTGTACTGACCCGGCCAGACCATCCCAGCGGCTCAGACCGCCTAGCCCAGGCCTGCACGCTGCTGGGCTTGCCTGACGATGCCATCGTGGTCAATGTGCAAGGCGACGAGCCTTTGATCGACCCTGCCTTGATTGGTGCCGTGGCCGAGGTGTTAACCCAGCAAAGCACCGTCCACATGGCCACGGCTGCGCATGCGATTGACAACGCAGCAGACATGGCCAACCCCAATGTGGTCAAAGTGGTGCTTAACCGCTTGGGGCACGCGCTGTACTTTAGCCGCAGCCTGGTGCCCTACTACCGCGATGGCCACCATGACGGCCACCCCCAAGCACCGGTAGCGCTGCGCCATATTGGTATTTACAGCTACCGGGTGGGCTTTTTAAAGCAGTTTCCCTTGCTGGCGCAGGCCCCTATTGAGCTGGCAGAGTCGCTAGAGCAGCTGCGCGCGCTGTGGCACGGCTACAGCATTGCCGTGCATACCGCCGAGCACGCACCGGGGCCGGGGGTGGACACCCCTGCTGACTTAGAGCGGGTGCGCGGCATCTACGCCCAGCTGCCGCTGTAGCGCTTTACCGTGCTATCCTCTGTGTGCATAGCGCTAGGAGACACAAAGCGCAAAAAAATTCACTATTTTGAGGATATCCATGAGACTAATTTTGTTGGGCGCGCCGGGTGCGGGCAAAGGCACACAGGCCACATTCATCTGCAAACACTACGGCATACCTCAAATCTCTACCGGCGACATGCTGCGCGCCGCTGTTAAAGCAGGCTCTCCCATGGGGGTGCAGGCCAAGGTGGTCATGGACTCTGGCGCACTGGTGTCTGACGACATCATCATCGGTTTGGTTAAAGAGCGCATAACCCAAGCTGACTGCACCAACGGCTTTTTGTTTGACGGCTTCCCGCGCACCATTGCCCAAGCCGATGCCATGAAAGACGCGGGTGTCAAACTTGACTACGTTCTGGAAATCGACGTGCCGTTTGACGCGATCATTGAACGCATGAGCGGTCGGCGCAGCCACACCGCCAGCGGCCGCACCTACCACCTGAAGTTCAACCCACCCAAAGTGGAAGGCAAAGACGACGTTACGGGTGAGCCGCTGATCCAACGCGCCGACGACCGTGCCGAAACGGTACAAAAGCGCCTGGATGTCTACAGCGCACAAACCCGCCCGCTGGTGGACTACTACGGCAGCTGGGCTGCATCGTCACCCGCTGCAGCACCTAAGTACCGGGCTATTAGCGGTACGGGCAGCGTAGAAGACATCACCGCGCGGGCACTGGCGGCGCTGAAAAGCTAGTCTCATTTAGCTTTTAAAACAAAGCGGCCTAAGGGTCGCTTTTTTTATGCGGTTTTAGCAAAAATTTACAGCCTATCCTCAGAATATGGGATGTTCAATGTGTGTGATTTGTGCAATAGTAAGTTACCTTTATTAACAGGAGACTGCTATGCACCCTCTATTTTTTTACCGCGGTGTCGTTGCTGTTACCGCAATGTCATTTAGCATCCTCGCAGCCGCGCAAACCAAGCAAGAAGCCGTGCCCGTCAAAGTAGGAGATACATGGAGCTACAGCGTTAAAAATGTGCTCGAACCTGCTAAGTCACAAAATCTGCAGACCACGGCTGTCGAAGTCAACGGTAACCGCTGGACCGGTAAAGTAGTTGGCTCACTTACTGGTGAGAGTTCATTTGAACGAAGCCAAGACTGGCAAGTTTACAAAACCGTTTCACCCAGTAGTACACGCGAATTCAAGCCATCGGCACAAGAGTTTGGCTTTCCATTAGAGGCTGGCAAAACATTCAAATCTGAAGGCAGCTTTACCAATGCAAGCGGCTTTGTGGTCGTTCAGCGTTATGAGGGCAAAGTCATAGGGACAGAAAAAATTACAGTAGGTGCTGATACCTTGGAAGCTTGGATCATAGAGTCCAACGGATGGTGGAACTCTGGCAACCAAAGCGGCAGGTTAAGCACCAAAGTTTGGTATAGCCCACAAGCACGCGCCATGGTCAAAGTGGAGTTCAAGAGGGCTAACGCAAAAGGCCAACCTGATGAAAATACACTGACCGAAATGACAGCTTTTAAATTGGTAGATTAGTGGTATCTCATGGGGGCCGTAAGAATTAAGCCGGGCCAGAGCGCAGTGCGTAGGTTTTGCCATCCAGCCAGAGGTATTCCACCCGCACAATGGCTGCGCTCTTCTCGTCTGCAAAGGTAAAGCCCAGCAGCGCCAGTGCTGCGCCGGGTTTGATCTCGGGCACGTTCCACGCTTGCATGCGTGTGAGGGGCGCCAGTTCAACCTCCCACACTTTGTCGGCACGCTTGGGCAGCACGGCTTTGGCCAAAAGGGCCTTGCCGTCTACGGGCGCGGTTTGCGCAGGCAGGGCGCGGCTGGGCAAGTCAGCAGGCAGCTTTAAGCCGCTGGCAATTTGCAGCACCAGTTCGGTGTGGGGGTTTTGCCAAGTAACTTTGCTTGCCGTGCCTTCCAAGTACACCGGGCGCTCTTGGTCAAAGCTGCTCCAGCCGTGGTGGGCATGGGCGGTAGGGGCCAGCGGCAAAGCCACTGCGGCCAGTAAAAAAGGACGGCGTTGCATAAAACTCTCCTTAGTGATTAGCGGTAAGCGATCCAGCGGCCACAAGTGACTATGGCCACCCACAGCACGGTAGAAACAAGCATTTGCGCTTTGGCCACTGCATCGAGCTTGTCCAGCGACCCGCGCCCATGAAACCATGCTGCATTACAGGCAGCGCAAGTCAACAACAATATTTTGAGGGTGAATGCACGATTAGCCAAGAGCTCTTGGGCCCGCGTTGCAAACATTAACAAACCTGACCCCGCTGCCATGCAAAAGCCAACCAGCACGATGCTTAAACCCAAGCGCGCCAAATCTTTAATGGGCAACGCTGCGCCTTTGCCAAATACCCGCAGCTCCAGCAGCATCAAGTTACCTAGCAACAAGCCAATGCCCAAAATATGCACCACCTCTAGGGCGGGGTAGGCCCAAGCGTGGGATTTAAGGGTGGCAAACATAGCTTGCTAGTTTGCCACAGCCTTCAGTAAAAAAAGCAGCTACAGCTTGCGCCCTGCCGTGGTGTACAGCTCTGACAAGGGCACCATACGCCCATGCAAAGGCAAAATGCGCTCAACGTTGAGCTTGCGCTCCTCAATATTGCTGATCAAGCTCAAGTGGTTGTCATTGGGCTTGGCAGGCGGTGGGGTGTTAGGTGCAGACGGGGTGTAGGCATCGGCTTGCACCAAGAGCTTTTCTGTTGGCAAATACACCATCAAAAAACCATCGGCATGTATGCTCTGAGCGATTTGGTGCACCTCTACCGAACGGGTACCGTCGGTGAACACACGCTTGCCGTCCACGGCCTCTACCTTGGCAGCAAGGCCAGACTTGGCCAGCAGGTCTGGGTTGATGCGGTTGGCGTTGGCAAAGGTGCGCTCGTAATACGCTTTGGCATTGGCACTGGCCACCACGGTGGCGCCGTCAGCAATGGCGGCGCGCAGGCCACCTGCATGGTCAAAATGGTGGTGGGAGCTGACCACGTAGCGAATTGGCTTGCCGGGGATCACCCGCTTGACCTCGGCCAGCACGGCAGCAGCGCGGCCATCGTACAGCGGGCTTTCAATCAGCATGACGTGGTCTTTCATCTCAATGGCCACGCTGTTGTGCGAGCCGCCAGCTACAAACCATATGCCTTCAGCAGCTTTTTCGGCCACGGCGCGTTCGGTGAAGGTGCTCACCAGCTCGGGGATGGCGATGCCTGAGGCTTGGTTGGCTTGCACCTCGCTCACCTGCAGGTCTAGCACCGGGAAGCCGCCTTGGGTTTGGCGAATGCGGGCGGGGAATTTCACACCGCTGAAGTCTTTGTAGTCGCTGTATTCGGTAACTACGTCAATGTCACCTGCTACTTGGTGTGATATGCGCGAGTCCACACGCTCAACCATGCCTTGGGCATTGACGTAGGCGGTGGCCCTCAAACGGTTGGGCTCGGTAAAGCTGATGGCGGTGTAGCTTTTGCCGTCAACTGAGCGCTGGTTGGCTGTGGCTTGGTTTTTAAGCGCGGCTTTCAGCACGCCGTGCGGGCTGGTCCACAGGTCGTGGATACGCTGGTCTAGCGCCACAGGTGCTGCTACAGGCGCGGGGCCCACCATGTTCCAGCTGGTAGTGCCCTGCAGCACGCCCACGGTGCGCTGCTCGCCTTGACCTAGCAGGGGTATGCCGCCACCGCCGTTGGGCTCTGCCCGGCTGATGGCTTGTTCTTGGCGAAAGCTGGCACTGCTGTAGTCGTGCAGGCGCACTAAGCTTATGACGTTAAGTTTGGGCCACGCCATACCGGGCTGGTACGCTTGGCCATACAGCCCACCTGTGCCGCTGGCGGTATAGCGCAGTGTGGCAAGGTCAGCGCCGCACATGGCACGCTGCGCGCGGTCGATGGCGTTGGCGGTATCTGCAGACCCCATGCTGCTGGTAGCGCAGGAGGACAAAACTAAAGCGCTGGCGGCAGCCAAGGCTGAGGCTATAAAAAGCTTGCGTTGCATGGTGTTGTCTCCAGTATGTTGTGAACAGCCCGTCAGCAGCTTGGTGTGAGAGCAGCAATTAGGTTTTAACTTGCGCAGAAAGTTCCTGCTTGGCTGCCGAATTCGTTGCTGAATTCGTGGCCGATGCGATTGCCAATTCCAGCACCATCTGCACCCGTGTTTTCACTGCTGACTGTGCAGAGCACGGCAGCGTGTCCAGGGCGGTAGCACTTACGGTGCCCCAAACACAGCGGCTGGCGCGCAACACGCGCACGCCGCTGCTTTGTGCGCTGAGCAAAGCAGCCTCTAGGTCGGCGCTGACTGAGCCGTTGCCCGTGCCAGCCACAACAATGCCTTGCACCGGCACGGCGGCATCTGCCAGCAGTGCACGCACCACCGCACCGGTAGCGCCTGTGTGGTTGTGCACCATCTCTACCCTGGGCCAGAGCACCTCTTTGGCTATTAATTGCATAGCTGCTTGTGCAGCAAATACTTGGGCCATCACGCTATTGTGTTGCAAAAGATCGTGTGCAGACGCGTTCCACCGCACTGCCTGGTTTGTGCTGTGGCGTTGCACACTGGCCAAGGGCTGCGCGCCATCTTCGCTGTCTGAGCTAAAGGCATTCAACGCATGGCTGCGTATTTTTTGCACGCGGGTGGCGCTGTGCACATCGCCTGCGCACACCACCAGCACACCGCAGGCCTGTGGGTCTAGTGCCAAGTGCACGGCGTCCAGCAGATTGCCTGGGCCGTCGGCTTGGCTGGAGGTGGCCGGGCGCATGGCGCAGGTCATGACTACAGGCTTGGCGGCCAACAGATCAGCGGGCACAACCAGGTGCAAAAACCAGGCAGTTTCTTCCAGCGTGTCGGTACCGTGGGTGACCAATACGGCGCGCACATCAGGCTGCGCCAAGTGGTGCGCGCAGCGCAGGGCTAGGCGTGCCATGGTGGCAAAGTCCATGTTTTTACTGTCAATTTGGGCAACCTGCTCGGCTACCAGTGCGGTGGTGGTACCCGCAAGGTCGGCGGCTTGCAAAGCCTCTTTAAGCCCTGTGATGCCCTCTAGCAATTGGGCCACGCCAATCTGCGCAGCAGTGTAGCCGGTATGGTCTGCGCTGCTGGCAGCGGTACCCGCAATGGTGCCCCCGGTACCTAAAACTACTATTTTTTGATTTATTTTCACCATAATGCTTGCACTTTTCAAAAAGCTGATTTAATATACAGTAACTGGATAAGAACTCAGTACACCGTCTCAATCTCGCAGTTGCTCGGTGTAGTCAAGCAAACACTTAAGCGAAACGTTTAACGACAAACGCTTAAGCTTTTGGGGCCCTTGTCCAACCTTTTAGTTGTGTGTTGTAAATTGATTTTGCCAATTTTTGCTACCCAAGTAGCCTAGGAGTTTGACATGTTTGAGCCGCCTAAACTGACCGCCCGCCAGCAGCAAATTTTAGACCTGGTGCAAAGCGCCATCGCCCGCACTGGTGCGCCCCCTACGCGGGCTGAAATTGCCAGCGAGCTGGGCTTTAAGTCGGCCAATGCTGCCGAAGAGCACCTGCAAGCCTTGGCCCGCAAAGGCGTGATTGAGCTGGTCAGCGGTACGTCACGCGGCATCAGGCTGCGCGGCGACGCTCTGCGCAGCATCAACGCATCGCGCACTGACGGCTTGGGCAAGCAGTTCAGCCTGCCCCTGCAAAGCCTTATGCAGTTAGCCCTGCCGCTGATTGGCCGCGTGGCTGCCGGTGCGCCCATATTGGCAGTTGAGAACGTAGACCAAACCTACTACGTGGAAAGCAGCCTGTTCAAAACCAAACCCGACTACCTGCTCAAGGTGCGCGGCATGAGCATGCGTGACATCGGCATTATCGACGGTGATTTGCTGGCCGTGCAGGCCACCAAAGATGCCCGCAACGGCCAAATCGTGGTGGCCCGCTTGGGCGAAGAAGTCACCGTCAAACGCTTTCAGCGCAACCACCAGCTGATTGAACTGCACGCAGAAAACCCCGACTTTAAAACCATCGTCGTCGAACCCGGCGAGCCATTTGAGATTGAAGGCTTGGCGGTAGGTTTGATTCGCAACAGCATGCTGATGTAGCAGTGGGCCAATGTTGAACCCAGCCCTGGCCAGCTGGGCTCACACCTTTCACGTTTAGCTACCTTAAATTGTGCGCACCTTGCGGCTGCGCTGGGCCGCTGCATTAATAGGCACATTGTCAGATGCATTAACCAATGTTTTGTCAATATTCAGACCGTTGTTTTTAAAGGAGAACTTTTATGAACCTGCTCTCGCACCTTATCGCACCCTTGCAAGTTGTTGTTCTATTTTTTGCGCCGCATGCCGTAGGTGCCAAACCACTGCAAATGCGCATGCCCGCACGCGCCCATGCACTGGGCACCGGCAGTGCACCAACATCCACCCTGCCCCTCTCCAAGGTGTCTTCTACAGCACCATCGGCAGAGCACACCGCAGCCCGTCTGCGCACCGCCAGCATTGCCTACCCTAGCAGCACGCGCCGCGTTAACGCAAAACCAATTCATGCCGTGCGCGTGGTACGCAACATAGACACCAGCCTGCCCGCTGACCGCGCAGGCCGCATGGTAGTGTCCGGCAGGTTTGCCGATGTATGCGCCGAGCTTGACCGCATGGCCAAGTTGGGTATGCGGTCAGCTTAGTATGCAGTCAGCTTAAGCAGCCCGTGGCAATGCTTGTGTGCCTTGATCACCTTGGTCGGGCGACGGGACATGTTATTTGCAAACTTCCGCGAATCACGCGCAGGCCGCCTAAGTATTTGCCCGTTTGGAAGTACGACGCGCCTTCGCTCCAGTTTGCAAATAACACGCTCCCATCGCTTCTCCCTGGCAAATTTGGTAGTTGAAGGCA